>JAMFSE010000121.1 GCA_026225115.1 Rhodovastum atsumiense | reverse complement strand
TGTCCTGGATCGTCTCGGCGATCGTATCATCGGCCGGCGCACCCATGGGAAACAGCCAATCCCGCAACAATTCACTCGACGCAATAATGCCAAAGGCGAGCCGCACGCCGATATCCATGTTCAGCGGGAGCTTTTGGTGGTCGGCTTCGAAACTCAACTCAACCTGACGCGCGGACTCGATGAACAGAGGTTCCAGGCCGCCGAGGCGGATGGAGGACACGCTCCCCTCCTGCGGCAGCGGCATGGACAGCGCGCCGCTGAAAAGCTCACGATTTTCGCGGAACAGTTTGATCAGCTCGCCGACCATCCGGCGCCGGCCGAAAACGCGGCTCTCCTCGTTCGGCAGTTCCTTTTGTCTCGCGACATAATCTTCGACCAATGCGTTGAACGGTGCGGAGATGACGTTGTCGAACAACCCTTCCTTATCGCCGAAATGCCGGAACAGCAGCGACTCATTGACGTCTGCAAGCCGCGCGATCTCTCGTGTCGTTGTCGCCGCGAAGCCGCGCCGGCAAACAGCTGGCGCGCTGCGTCCCGCAGTTTGTCCACCACTTCCTTGCCGCTGCGTCGCTGCCGGCGTGTGGTTTTTATCGCTTGATGCGGCATTCTCGGGGGGAGTTTACAGTATCCTTTTCGCTGCCGCCACTATCTGATCCAGGCAAATCATCGGCCAGATCTTCGCCCCAGGATTGTATCCTTAAAGCAGCCGGCTACTGCTTTTTTGCTTCAAGCGTCGTCAGGGTTTGCTGCTCGATATTGCGAAGCTCGATCAGGGTCTCGTCCAGCGCCAGGCGCTGATCCTCAAGTCTGTGAATGCGGTTATGCACAGCCTTCAGCAGAACCTTCAACTGTTCTTCATGCGTCGGATCGGCATCGTAGAGTTCGAGATATTCCGCGATCTCACGGATTGAAAAACCAAGCCGCTTGCCGCGCAGGATCAATATCATCCTGGCGCGATCACGCTGCGTATAGACCCGCGTATTGCCTGCGCGGCGCGGGGCGATCAGCCCCTGCGCCTCGTAGAAATACAGCGTGCGCACCGTGATGCCGAGTTCGGCGCCAAGCTGCGTTACGGTGTAGAACGGTTCTTGATTCGGCAAACCAACTTCCTCAGGCACGTAATAGCAATGAACTTCCTGCTAGAATTTCATTACCACGCCCATCGTCACGCTGTTGTCGGAATCGGCGTAGCTGCCGATAATCGTTCCGCTTGGCGTGAGCCCGGATGTCGATGCGGTGCTCTCGATATTGCCGCCCGGCGTAAATACATGCAAATAGGCAAGCTGTAGGCTGGTGCTTGGAAGAATCTGATACTGCGCGCCAAAACCGATATTGTAATGATTGGCGTCCGGCACGCGGGTGGTACGGTTGGAGTCGGTCACCGGCGATTGATCGAAGCTGAAGCCGCTTTGCAGCATCAGGTTGTCGAGTAGCTGATAATTCGTGCCGATGCCGACAAACCAGGTGTTATGCCAGTCTTCATTGGTTATCGTGGACGTGCCCCCATTGGTGGGGTTGATGGTCAAATTATTGAACAGTGACCATTCCGTCCATTCAACGCTGCCCATCATCGCCCAACGCGGCGTGAACTGGTGATAGATGCTGGCATTGAGGCTATCCGGCAGGGTAACGGAGGTTGTGGCATTGCTGTTGGCGGCGTTCAGTAACCCCACCGCCGCCGGGCTGTAGCTGGCATAGATCGACGGCACGGTAATCTTCTGCTTGCCGCTGATGTCGTGACGGATGCGCGAGCGGTAATCCACACCAACGCGCGTGGCGTCGTCAAATTTGTAGAGGAAGCCGATATTATATCCGACACCCAGGCTGTTGCCATTGACCGCTGCGTTTGGATCTTCATTTGTGAGGGCGCTTAAAACCGGGACGTTGAGGTTCTGCGTCAGCCGCGCCGAGAGATAGTCGAAATTGGGTCCGCCGCCGATGGAAAAATGGTCGTTCACCTTGTAGGATACGGCCAGGCCGAGATTGAGGTCGGTGATGGCCGAGACCAGGCTTTGATAGCGGCCGACGAAATCCGCAGGATAGGCAGTGCGCTCGCCAAAGGGTGAGGTGACCGACATGCCGACCCGCCAATTGGGGCCGAGGTCCAGAACCCCGAAGGTGGCGCCGGTAGCGGCGGGCGCCACGGCATTGCCGCCGGAGGTACCGGTGACGTTAGCGTGAGTTTGCGGGTTGGTCGCATAGCCGGTGAATTGCGAAGAAGGCCCGATATAGCTGAGCGCGCCTTCAACCTCATTATCGTTCAACAACGCCATGCCGGCGGGGTTGCTCCAGACGGTGCTGGGACCATAGGCCTTGGCGGCTCCGCCGGCGAAGGCATTGCCCAGCCAGTCGGCCGAGCCTTCGCGCAAACCGTAGCCGGACGCATGCGCCGCCGGCGCCAAAGCCAGTACGCCGGCAAACGCCACCGCCGAAGTAAGCAGCAGCTTCATCTTGTAGGACATCGATCCTGTTTCCATATCCGCTTCCTCCTCGTTGTAAGACGCATCTCCGTGGATGCTTTTGTATTGATTAGGTTAATATCCTAACCTATTGTGTAGCTAAATAAAAGGTGACCCAGGAAATGCAAGAACCATCCACGAAATTTGCTTTGAAGTCTCTATTTTTCATGCTCGCCGCTCTGGCCTGCATCAGCCTGGCCGGGCCGGTGCATGCGCAGACCGCGCCGCAGGGCTGGTGGCTGGATCAATCGGGGAAAGGCGGCGTGGTCATAGCAGCTTGTGGCGCCCAGCTTTGCGGCCGCATCGAGTGGCTGAAGGCGCCGCTTACGGCTGACGGCAAGCAGAAGAGAGATATTCACAACCCCGACGCCAACCTGCAGGGCAAGCCGCTTTGCGGGCTGCAGATACTCGGCGCTTTCACGCCGGACGGCAGCGGCGGCTGGACCGGCGGCTGGATCTACGATCCCGAAGTCGGCAAGACCTATAAATCGCAGATGCATCTGGCGTCGGACGGTACGCTGCACGTGCGCGGCTATATCGGCATCCCCATGCTTGGGCGTTCGCAGGTGTGGACGCGCCCGGCAGCGCCGCTGCCGCAATGCACGGCCACACCTTAAAGGCCACGGCGACTTAAGCGTTTTGAATTCCGAACCGGATATCGTCATCATCGGCGCAGGTGCTGCCGGCATCGGCGCTGCCCGGCGTCTGGCCGAAACCGGGCTTGCCGTTCTGGTGCTGGAGGCGCTGCCGCGGCTGGGCGGCCGCGCCTGGACGCTGCACGGCGCCGGCGCGCCGCTGGATATGGGATGCGAATGGCTGCATTCGGGCGACCGCAATCCCTGGACGCAGATCGCCGAACAAAGCGGCTTTGTCGTCGACCGCAGCTCCCCTGCCTGGGAATCGCAATATCATAATCTCGGCTTCAGCCCGGCCGAGCGCGAAGCCGCCAGCGCGGAATTCGACGCCTGGAGCGAGCGGCTGGCCATGAACCCGCCGGCCAGCGACCGTGCCGCCGACGCGCTGGCGTTGGATGCAAAATGGACTTCTTACCTGCAGGCGTTGAGCGGCTATATCAGCGGCGATGAGCTGGAACGCATCTCGGCGCGCGATTACGCCGCCTACGACACCGCCTCCAGCCATTGCAATTGGCGGCTGGAAGCCGGCTACGGCACGATGATCACCGCGAATTTTCCCGCCCGCACGGATTTCAGCCTGGCAACCTCGGTC
This sequence comes from Rhodovastum atsumiense, assembly GCA_026225115.1. Taxonomy (GTDB): domain Bacteria; phylum Pseudomonadota; class Alphaproteobacteria; order Acetobacterales; family Acetobacteraceae; genus Acidocella; species Acidocella atsumiense_A. The sequence continues at coordinate 11,910 of JAMFSE010000121.1, read as the reverse complement.
GAAGCGATCACGCTCGGCCGCTTTGTGACGGTCCACACGCCGGCAGGCGATATCAGTGCCCGTGCCGTCATCCTCACCGTCTCGACGAATGTGCTCGCAGGCAACGCGATGGCGCTGCCCTCGGCGCTCGATCCCTGGCGGGAAGTCGCGCGTTTCCTGCCGCTTGGCAGTAACGAGAAAATATTTTTGGAAATTATCGGCGACAGTCCGTTCGTGCCGGAGAGCCATCTGATCGGCGATCCGCACGACCCAACCACGGCCAGTTTCAACATCCGCCCCTACGGCAGAAACGTGATCGGATGCTTCCTGGGCGGCGCCGGCGCGCGGGTGGCGCAGGCGGAAGGCGAAGCCGCCGCGTTCGATCGCGCGATAGGACAGCTCGCGGCATTGTTTGGAAACGATGTGCGCCGCTGCCTGCGTCCGCTGCTCGCCTCCAACTGGTCGCGCACACCAACAATCGGCGGCGGCTACAGCCACGCTTTGCCGGGCTTCGCGCCAATGCGAGACGTGCTGGCGCGGCCGTTCGACAACCGAATATTCTTTGCCGGAGAGGCAACACATAAAACGGATTTCTCAACCGCGCATGGCGCATATTTGAGTGGTTTGCGGGCGGCCGATGAGGCAATCTCAGCTTTGATTAAGTAGTTCTTTTCTGAAGAAAAAGAACCAAAAAGACTTTTATAATCTGGAGTCGGGGGCGATGCTTCAGAAAGCCCCACATAACCGGGGGAGGATTTAATGGGTGGAAATGCAATGCTACAGGCTTTGGTGGACCGCCAGGCCATCACCGATCTGATCTACCGTTATTGCCGCTCGGTCGACCGGCTGGACGTGCCGCTGGGACATTCCATCTGGCATGCGGACGGAATCGCCGATTACGGCGACATCTATCAGGGCAACGGCCGCGGCGTGATCGACACTATTTGCGCGCAGCATCGTAACCTTCTGCATCATTCACATCAGGTCTCGAATATCCTGATCGAACTGGATGGCGATACTGCCGCCAGCGAATCCTATGTGAACGCAACACTGCGCATGGGCAGTGAAGCAAAGCTGTTGCAGATCAGCGTGTGGGGGCGCTACGCCGACCGCTGGTCGCGGCGCGATGGGGTCTGGGGCCTGGATAAGCGGGTCACCGTTCTTGATTTCGATGAATTGCGCGAAGTCCAGCCCATGGTCGAGCATGATACCGGCCGCCGTGATGCCTCCGACCCTTCCTACGCGGTGCTGACCGGCCGGTAACCCTCAGATGGTCAGGCTGTATCCGCCGTTCACCGGATAGGTCTGTCCGCTGATCCAGGCGGCGCCGTCGGAGCAGAGAAACAAGACCATTGCAGCGACCTCTTCCGGCTTGCCGAGGCGGCGGATGATATAGCGGGAAGACAGCGCCTTCGCCTGGTCGCTCGCCAGAAAACCGGCCTTCTCTTCCGGGTCCATCTGCGGCTCCATGGTCGATAACGAAACGGAGTTGCAGGTGATGCCGTAGCGCCCGGTCTCCTTGGCAATGCAGCGCATGAAGCCGGCCGCACCCGCCTTGGCCGCGCCATAGGCGGCGAGATGCGGTTCGCCGACGCGCCCGGCATCGGAAATGATGGTGACGATTCTGCCTTGCCGCGCCTTGATCATTTGCGGAATGGCGGCGTGGCAGCAATTCATGACGCCGCGCGTATTGGTGTGAAAATAGCGGTCCCATTCGGCGGGATCGGTCTCCCAGAACACCGGCGATGCCTGCATCCTGAAATTCGGCCCGCCGTTGCCGGCATTATTGACGAGAATGCCGATCGGGCCCAGCGCCTCGGCGGTGCGCGCCATGGCGGCGTGCACGGCTTGATTATCGCCGACATCGGCGGGGGCGGCGATGGCGGCGACGCCCAGGGCGTTGATTTCCGCCACCACCGCTTCGGCCCGTTCCGGCACGAAATCATTCACCGCAATGCCGCCGGCATTGTGATGCGCCAACGCCAGCGCAATGGCGCGCCCGGCACCCTGGCCGGCACCGGTCACGAAAGCGATTTTCCCGCCCAGGTCCAACGGATCATTGCCGATCATTTTATCCCCCATTTTTCATTTGCGCTTTTCATTTGTAACCGGCTTCCAGTATCATCGCCGCGCCTTTTTCAGCAATCATCATCGTCGGCGCGTTTGTATTGCCCGAAGTAATGGACGGCATCACCGAAGCATCAATAACCCGCAAACCGCCAAGCCTATGCACCCGAAGCTGCGCATCCACCACCGCCCGGCTGTCCTGTCCCATCGCCGCGGTGCCGACCGGGTGAAAAATGCTGGATGAAATATCGCCGACCGCCTGCAGAAGAGCCTCCTCGCCTTGCATCTCGGGTCCCGGCCGGAACTCGAGCGGATGGTAGCCGGCCAGCGCCGGCTGGCCGACGATCCGCCGCGTGAGCCGCACCGCCTCAACTGCGATCTGCCGATCCTCATAGGTGGAGAGGTAGTTCGGCTGGATCAGCGGCGGCGCCGTGGCGTCATCCGACGCAATCCGCACGTTGCCGCGGCTGGTCGGGCGCAGATTGCAGACGCTGGCGGTAAAGGCCGGAAAAGCGTCGAGCGCACCGCCGAACGCCGCCAGGCTCAAAGGCTGAATGTGATATTCGAGGTTGGGTGTCGCCAGATGCGGGTGCGAACGGGTAAAAATCCCCAGCTGGCTCGGCGCCATTGACATTGGCCCGGAGCGGCGGGCCATATATTCCAGCCCGATCATCGATTTGCCGAACAGGTTTGCGGCGCGCGCATTCAGCGTCGCCACTTTCGCAACCTTATAGGCGCAGCGGATCTGCAGATGGTCCTGCAGGTTTTCGCCGACGCCGGGAAGATGATGCAAAGGTTCAATGCCCAGCGCGGCCAGCCGGTCGGCATCGCCGATCCCGGAGCGCTGCAGGATCACCGGCGAGCCGATTGCACCGCTCGCCAGCACCGTTTCGCCTTGCGCCCGCGCCAGAAATTTCTCACCGTTCGATGCGAACACTACGCCCGTTACCTGGCCCCCAGCGATTTGCAGATGATCGACGATCGCGCCGGTCTGCACCCGCAGATTTTTTCGCATGATCGCCGGGCGCAAAAACGCATCGGCCGCACTCCAGCGGCGGCCGCGTCTCTGCGTCACCTCGAAGAAGCCGGAACCCTCGTTATCGCCGCCGTTGAAATCCGCGGTTTTGGGGATGCCGTATTGCGCCGCCGCCTCGCGGAAGGCTTCCAGCAGGCGCCAGCGCAGCCGCTGCTTCTCCACCCGCAGCTCGCCGCCGGTACCATGCATTTCGCTGGCGCCGGCCACATGGTCCTCGGATTTTTTGAAAAACGGCAGCACGTCGTCCCAGCCCCAGCCGGTATTTCCGGCCTGGCGCCAATGGTCGTAATCGGCGGCCTGGCCGCGCATATAGATCATGCCGTTGATCGAGGAGCTGCCGCCCAGTACCCGGCCGCGCGGATAGTTGATCTGCCGCTGGTTGAGAAATTCTTCCTTTTCGGTGGCAAAGCACCAATCGGTCCGCGGGTTGCCGATACAGTACAAATAGCCGATGGGGATGCGGATCCAGAGATAGTCATCCTTGCCTCCGGCCTCCAGCAGCAGCACCTTGTTGCGCGCATCGGCGCTCAACCGGTTGGCCAACACGCAGCCGGCGCTCCCGGCGCCAATGATGATGTAGTCATAAATGCCGAAATCCGCCGGGCTGGTTTTGCTCGAACCCATCCCGGTTACTGCCGGCCGCTGCATTGCCATGCGGGGGACACTAAGCAGCGCCGGCGCGCCACCGCAATTGCAATCACCGCGGCGCACGCATAAATCACACAGCAGCAGGCATTTTAGGAAACCGCGAAATGAGCCTCGAGACGCCGGGCGGTGACGCATCCATTTCAGTCTTCCAATTGGCAGAGTGGCGGCAGGCGAACACGCCGCATGCCGTGCTCGACGTGCGCGAGCCCGGCGAGCTTGAGATTTGCCGGATCGAGAACGCGATCCATGTCCCGATGGGACAGGTACCGGCACGTTTGGCGGAACTGCCTGCCGATGAACCTCTGGTCGTCCTCTGCCATCACGGCATGCGCAGCCAGCGGGTCGTGAACTATCTGCGTGATGCAGGGCGGCAGAATGCGATCAATCTCGACGGCGGGATCGACGCCTGGGCGGTCGAGATCGACCCTTCCGTCGGCCGCTATTAGCCATGGATCAGCCTCTCTCGCAGGGCCGGGCGATTGCCGATTTCTCCAACAGCTTTGCGGAACTGCCGGATCGGTTCTTCGTCCGGCAGACGCCGGCGCATGTCTCCGGTCCGCAGGTGATCAAGTTTAACGAGCCGCTCGCGCGGGAACTGGGACTGGATATAGACGCAATTACCGCCGCCGGCGCCGCCGAGATTTTTTCCGGTAATTTTCTCCCGCCGGGCGCCGATCCGATCGCGCAAGCCTATGCCGGCCACCAGTTCGGCAATTTCACGCCCCAGCTTGGCGACGGCCGCGCCATCCTGCTTGGCGAAGTGATCGACCATAACGGCATCCGCCGGGATATCCAGCTGAAGGGCGCTGGCCGTACCGCGTTCTCCCGCGGCGGTGACGGCCGCGCGGCATTGGGTCCGGTGTTGCGCGAATATCTGATGAGCGAGGCCATGCACGCGCTGGGGATCTCGACCACCCGGGCGCTCGCCGCGGTCAGCACCGGCGAGACAGTGTTCCGCGAACAGGCTTTGCCGGGCGCCGTTGTCGCCCGTGTTCTGGCCAGCAATATCCGCGTCGGCACCTTCCAGTATTTCGCCGCCCGCGGCGATACGGATGGGGTGAAAACCCTTGCGGATTACACAATTGCGCGGCATTACCCTGCGCTTCGGCAAGCCGAGAATCCCTACCTGGCGCTGCTGGCCGCGGTGGTGGAAAAACAGGCCGCGCTGATCGCGGGCTGGCTGCAAATCGGCTTCATCCACGGCGTCATGAATACCGATAACATGACGGTCTCCGGCGAGACGATCGATTACGGCCCCTGCGCCTTCCTGGATGGCTATGATCCCGCTACGGTGTTTTCCTCGATCGACCAGTTCGGCCGCTACGCCTTCGGCAACCAGCCCAGCATCGCCTTCTGGAACCTCGCGCGCCTGGCCGAAACCTTGCTCGCTTCGATCGATCCCGATGAAAACCGCAGCGTCGAACGCGCAACCGAAATTTTGCAGGAATTTCCGACAAAATTCCAGGCGTTCTACCTCGCGGGCATGCGCAAAAAACTGGGTCTGCAGACCGCCGAGGAGGGTGATTCCGAGCGCGTCCAGAATTTGCTGAATGCGATGCAGGAAAATAAGGCAGATTTCACACTGGTTTTCCGCCGCCTAAGTGAAACGAACCTGCCGGAAAGGGCCGACGCCCGCGCGTTATTCGAAAATCCCGCCAGCTTCGATGCATGGCATAATGACTGGCAGCAGCGCCTGTCCCGCGAACCCATGGACGATGCAGCCCGTGCCAGCGCAATGCGGCAGGCCAACCCCGCCGTCATCCCACGCAACTACCTGGTGGAAGAAGCCTTGGCGGCCGCAATCACCCAAGGCGACTTCCAACCGTTCCACGCATTGCTGCAAATCCTGCAGCATCCGTTCGACAACCAGCCGGCCAATGCCCGCTACGCGGAAATTCCACCGCAAACCGAAACGATCTATCGAACCTTCTGCGGTACGTAACTGCCGCCTATCCAACACCGTCATTGCGAGGCGGCGCAGCCGCCGCGGCAATCCATCTTTCCTTATTTGTTCAGCAAAAGATGGATTGCTTCGCGTGACGCTCGCAATGACGAATGAGCTTTATTAAGCCGGAATAAGCGTCTTTAAAACAACCTCCGGGTTTGCCAAAGCTGCTGTATCCAACACTAATTTATCAGTAATAAATCGCTTCGCCGCGTTGAATTCCAGCACGGAGTTTACGCAGTCGGCGGCGATCATGATGCCGTTTTTCATATAGAACGCGATGAAGCCTTCCGGGCTGCGCGGCGGCCGGATGATGACCTGATCGTGGCCCTGGCTCAACCCGACGGATTGCAGTTTCAGGTTATACTGGTCGGACCAGAACCATGGGACTAGATTGTACGGTTTCGGGGCGCCGTTGATGAGGGATGCGGCGGCGCGGGCGATCTCCACCGCGCTCGGCACAGATTCCAGGCGGATGCGGGCGCCGCCGAGGAACGGTAGCGGGAATTCCACGCAGTCGCCGACGGCGAGGATATCCGGATCAGAAGTCTGCCCGTATTCATCGACCTTGATGCCGTTGCCCATGTCGAGGCCTGCCAGCGCGGCGAGCTCGGTATTCGGCACCAGGCCGACGGCGACGAGCACGAGGTCGGCGGGCAGGATCGTGCCATCGCCGCAGCGCACGGCGCCGACATGGTTCGAGTCCGTGGCTGAAGCCTCGAAACCGTCGACGCCGGTGCTCAGGCGAAGTTTGACGCCGGCGGTTTTATGCGCGGCTTCGTAAAAAGCGGAGAGTTCCGGCCCGGCGACGCGCGCCAGTACGCGGGGCGCGAATTCGACGATTTCAACGTCCAGCCCATGCTTAACCGCGACCGCGGCGACTTCCAGCCCGATATAGCCGCCGCCGACGATCACCAGGCGCTTGCCTTCCGTGAAATCCGGCCGAAGTGCGTCCACATCCGCGATCGCGCGCATGTAGTGCAGGCCTTTGAGGTCGGAGCCAGGGATGGTCAGACGGCGGGGACGGCCACCGGTGGCCAGCACCAGTCTGCCGTAATCGAACCAGTTGCCGGAGGCCAGATGCAGCCGGTGCGCCGCGCGGTCGATGGTTTCAACCTGGGTCGAGGGGTGGAAGGCGATTTTGGCCTTGGCGTAGCTTTCTGCGGAGCGGATGAGCAGGTTGTCCACCGAGGTTTCGCCGGCCAAAAACGCTTTGGACAGCGGCGGCCGCTGGTACGGCAGATAAGGCTCGGCGCCGAGCAGCGCGATGCTGCCGGTAAAGCCGCCCTGCCGGATGCGGGTGGCGGCTTCGCTGCCGGCATGGCTGGCGCCGACGATGACAATATCTGCGCGGGTCTCGGTCTCGGTCATGAATTCAGGCTCACTTCAATTTCGCGTTCATTATCAGCCTGCATAGCGGAAGTACAACGCCTGGCACGGCAGTTTTCCCCTTGCGCCGGGCCGTCTCCGCTATTCATATTCGGTGTATGACCCCATCCGATGACCCGATTGCCGACTACCTGGATCAGGCCGCCATTTTATTGAACCTGCCGATAAGGCCGGAGCATTATGCGGAGGTGCTGGCGGCGTTTCGGGTGCTGCGCGCCCAGGCGGAGGTGGTTACCGAATTCGCGCTGCCGGAACATACCGAAGCCGCACCGCGCTATACGCCATGAAACTGCATGAACTGAGCGCCACGGCCATCGCGGCCGCGGTGCAGGCAAAAGAGGTTTCGGCCGGCGACGTTTTGCGCGCCCATATCGCGCGCATCGAAGTTTTGGACCCGGCACTGAACTGCTTTACCGACCGAACTTTTACGCGCGCGGCGACGGAAGCTGCTGCCGTTGACCGGAAAATCGCCGCGGGGGAAGTGGTTGGTCCGCTTGCGGGCGTGCCGATCGCGGTCAAAAACCTGTTTGACGTGACCGGCCTGGCCACACTTGCCGGCGCCAAAATCGAGCGCGAGGCAGCGCCGGCCGCTGCCGACGCGCCGATCCTGGCGCGGCTGACGGCGGCGGGCGCGGTGTTGCTGGGCGCCTTGAACATGGACGAATATGCCTACGGCTTCGTCACGGAAAACGCCCATGACGGGGTGACCCATAATCCGCATGACCTTGCCCGTATCGCCGGCGGCTCCTCCGGCGGATCGGCTGCCGCGGTTGCCGGCGGGCTGGCCGCTTTGACGCTGGGCTCCGACACCAATGGCTCGATCCGCCTGCCGGCCGGTCTGTGCGGCATATTCGGCCTGAAACCAAGCTATGGCCGCATCGACCGCACCGGCACCTTCCCGTTTGTCGACAGCTTCGACCATCTTGGCCCGTTCGCCCGCAGCACCGCCGACCTCGCCATTGCCTATGACCTGCTGCAGGATTCCGACCGGGCAATGCCAGCCCTGACGCAAAGGATCGACGGCGCGCGGGTCGCCGTGCTGGAGGACTGGTTCGAATACGGCGCCGCGCCGGAAATGCTCGCCGCCGTCGCCGCCGTGGCCAAAGGGCTCGGCAGCATGGCCAAAGCCATTCTGCCGGAGGCCAGGCGCGCCCGCGCCGCCGCCTTTTGCATCAGCGCGTTCGAGGGCGGCCAGCTGCACAAAGCCAACCTGCAAACCCGGCCGCAGGATTTCGACCCGGCCACAAGGCCGCGGCTGATCGCCGGCGCCCTGCAGCCGGCGGAAACCATCTACCAGGCGCAGCGTTTTCGAAATTGGTTCGCGCATGAAGCGAAAAAGCTGTTTGAGATTTTCGACCTTCTGCTGGCCCCCGCGACCCCCTGCGTGGCGCCGCTGATCGGCCAGAAGACCTTTGAGCTTGACGGTCAGACCATGCCGCTGCGTCCCAATCTTGGCATCTACACCCAGCCCATCAGCTTCATCGGCCTGCCGGTCGTCTGCGTGCCGGTCACCACCGGCATGCTGCCGCGCGGTGTGCAGATCATTGCGCCAGCCGGCCGCGAATCCCTGGCCCTGGCCGCCGCCTGGCAGCTGGAGCGCGACGGCGTGGTAGCGGCACCGGTAGCGGAGCCAACGCTATGATCGTCGATGACCCCGCAACCATCGCCGCAGTCAAAGCCAAATTCGAGACTTACGAGACCGCGCTGATGACCAATGACGTCGCGGCGCTGGATGAGTTCTTCTGGCCCTCGCCGCTGGCGCTGCGCTTCGGCGTCGGTGAATCCCTATTCGGTTTCGATGCGATCGCCGCCTTCCGCGCCGCCCGCGGCGGCTCCCCGCAACGGCAATTGCAAGCAACGCAAATAACAAGTTTCGGGCAGGACTTTGCCGTCGCCACCACCGAATTCGTCCGCGAAGGCGAACCCCGCACCGGCAGACAAAGCCAGGTCTGGGTAAAATTCCCGGACCTAGGCTGGCGCATCGTCAGCGCGCATGTGTCGCTGGTGGCGAATAAGTCTTAAGGAAAGCAAAAACTTTTGCTATGCTGGGGCCGGGAGTTTTGAACGCCCGTGGCCCAGATGAAAAAAGTCTTTTTGGTTCTTTTTCTTCAGAAAAAGAACTGCTTATCTTTCCTACTCTGCTGCCATGGCCTTGTTTTTACTTTTGGTTTGGATCAGCAGCACCAGCGGTGTGGCGATGATGGACAGGACCAGCATCAGCTTGAAGTCATCGCCATAGGCGATGATGCTGGATTGCCGGTTGATGACGGAATCCAGCAGCACTGCGCCGTGTGGTGAGCCGGGGTTCCAGAATTCCATTGCAGCACCATTCTGCAAAGCGCGGTTGAAGGGCGTTACCGCGGCGGAGATGATGGCGTGGTTCACTTGCGTGTTCGAGACCAACAGGGCCGTGGTGATGGAAATGCCGATCGAGCTGGCGATCATTCGCACCAGGTTATAGACGCCGGCGGCCTCGGCCCGCAGCTCGGATCCAAGGGTGGTAAAGGCCAAAGTCGTCAGCGGCACGGTGGTGCAGGTGGAGCCCCATCCTTGCAGGAAGCCGGTCAGGATGATGGTTTGTTCGGAGACATCAGGCGTCCAGCGGGTCATCAGGTGCAGCGTGTAGATTGTGGTGATGAAGCCGACGGTCACCAGCAGGCGGGCGCCCAGCCTTGGCATCAGTTTTCCGCACATCACCGCGGCCACCATGGCGCCGATACCGCGCGGCGCCATGATCATCCCGATCGTCGCCACCGGGTAGTTCAGCAGAATCTGCAGATACGGCGGCAGCAGGGCCATCGTTGCGAACATCATCAGGCCGAGTGCGGAGGTGATCACGACTGCGGCGGTAAAATTCATATCCTTGAACAGCCGGGGCGAGAGGAATGGTTTGGGCGCCAAAATTGTCTGGGTCGCGAAAATATAAAACCCGAGTCCGGCCAGCACGGTCTCGACCTGAATTTCGCGCGAGCTGAACCAGTCCAGCGTGCCGCCGCGGTCCAGCATGGTTTGCAATGCGCCGACGCCAAGGCTCAAAGCGAGAAAACCGGTCCAGTCCAGGCGCACGTTCGAGTTTTTTGGTCCCTCCCGCAAAAACGCGAGCAGTCCCGCCGTCGCCAGCAGGCCGAAGGGGACGTTGATGTAGAAAACCCATCGCCAGTTGTAATGCTCGGTCAGGAAGCCGCCGAGGCTGGGGCCAAGAATAGGGCCAACCAGCGCCCCGGTGATCCAGACCGCCATGGCGGCGCCATGCTGTGCCGGCGGCCATATGTCCAGCAGCGTGGATTGCGACAACGGCACCAGCAAGGCGCCAAACAGTCCCTGGATGACCCGGAACAGGACAATCTGGTCCAATGTTTGCGACATGCCGCAGAGGATGGAGGCCAAAGTGAACCCGATGGCGGAGCTGACCAGGACCCGGGTGCGGCCAAATCTTCCGGCCATGTAGCCGACCGGCGCGGTCATGATGGCGGAGGCCACGATATAGCTGGTCAGCACCCAGCTGATTTCTTCCTGGCTGGCCGCCAGGGAGCCCTGCATATAGGGCAGCGCCACATTGGCGATGGTGCTGTCCAGCGTCTGCATGAGCACCGTCATCATCACGCAGGCGGTGATCAGAATACGCCGGGGTGTGGGTGTCGCCGCGGCGGTCATTGATGGCTACGCCGGTGCGCCGGCAACTTCCGCGACCGGTTCCCGGTCAAGGGTTTTTTCGAACTCGATGAGCACATGCCGTTTCACCCCGAAGCGGGACGGCGGGTAGCAGCGCGGAAAGCCGAACCCCACGCTTTCCCAGAATTTCGCGCCGCGTTGATTGGGCGCCACCACCGAGAGCATGATACCCTCGGCATTCTGGCTTTTTACCCAATCCTCGAACGCAAAATAGCAGCTGCGGCCGATTTTGCGCCCGCGCCAGGCGGGGTCGAGGAGGAACAGGCTCAGATACCAGACTTTTTCCCGCGGATAGTTCCGCAGCGTGATGAACACGCCGGCCAGCACCCCGGTTGGGCGCCGCAGCCCTAACGCGAGCAGGTTGGCTTTATCAAAGCCGGGCGGCACGTCGCTCAAATCCCGGATCGCGGCATTTCTCTTTGCCCGCCGGCCGTCGGTTTCCTTGAAATATTCGGAGCACCGCCCCAGTAGGTTTTGCAGCGCCGGCGCCGATTCCATCGTCAGGCGGACAGCCTCGAGGCCGGCAACCGAAAACAGTATGTCTGTCTTATCGTTCATCGTTGCACAATCGCATGCCGGGCGCTTGGTCCGCAAACCTGACGCCTTGGCATCCGTTGCCTGCGCAGTTCCGGGCGACCGCCGCGGGGAGGGCGGCGGACGAAAAAAATTGGGGTGGCGGATTTGCGGATTTGTTTGCCGGGAGTTTTAGATGAGGCTGGCCGGAGGAAGGTATGGAACCCTAACATCATGGGATTGTTACACGTGTAACAATTGTACTAACATTATGTTAATAATCAATATCATGCGCCCGCTGCTTGCGGATATTCCCCGGATTCCCCGTTGTGCCTTCAGAGGGTACGCATCCGTTGGGATTTCCGGTTTGCGCCCAAACGCGCCGCTCCAGGGCGCTCATGATTTCCCGATACCAGACATTGTTGTTTTATTACGATGGGCTAAATTAATCCAAGTCGAAGTCTTGTTGGAGGCACAATGATACGCGTCATATGGCATGAAGGCCAAGCAAACGGCTATACCGACCTTTTGCCAGACGATGTCTTGTCGCCCATTCCAGGTAAAGTGCTTATTCATAGTGTTATCGGACCGCGAGGGGGGAGGTTCATAGCAAAATGCCGCGTCAACCAGATCGAGGGCAATATAGATCTTGATTACGAGT
>JAMFSE010000018.1 GCA_026225115.1 Rhodovastum atsumiense | reverse complement strand
CAATACCCAGAACCGCCGTTACTCTGCGGAGTAACGGCCACCCCACTGAAGGACGGCCGTGAATTTTCCCGATTAAATCAACAATATCCGCCAAACTCGGACATTAGAAGGTCGACGCGGAGGCGTCCGAAAGCGGAGGCTAGGGTTGGTTCGCCCTCGCCTATTTGCAGCCTTCCACTGCGGAGCACGGTAGCCAAACTTCTAAAGTCCCCGGTTTCGCCTTTTGCGTTCGTCCGGTCAAATCTTGAATTTCAACCGAAGTTCCGTTGGGAAGGCTAGAGTTTGGAATGTTCTGCAAAGTATCTTCTAGTAACTTGGCTGTGTAAGCCGCGGCCGGCTGATCGGATGGATGGTAATACCGGACGCCGATATTCTTTTTTTGGGGATTTTGTTTCATCCCCGGCTCGCTAGCAACATTTTCGGGTTTAGGTACGGAAATGCCGTCATTCACCAGCGCATTCTGCAGCGCGGTCACGGTATTTTCATCACTCTTACCATAGAACTGCAAATAAACCAGAGTTGGCTTGATAACTGGGGGATTTGGGATTGTGCTCACGCTCACGCTCGAATTCGAATTTGGCGTTGCATTTCCCGCGTTAAGCGGAAGCGGCGACACGTTCAGCACATTGGTGACGGCAAAGCTACGGCGCACTGCAGAATTCGCGGAATATGCGGCGGCACTTAGTACTGCCTTTATGATGTCGCTATCGGGTCGTTTTTTTTGAAGCTCCTGCAATGTGACATAAGCTAAAACGGCCGACTGATCTGATGTAGCAAGATAGGGAACGAGCTTCGTCACTTCGTCCACGTCCTGACGGGCATCCGTAAGCTGACGATCTTGCGCCGAGACATACCAGACCGTGAACGGAATAAGGGCAGCGGTCAGGATCGTTCTCAGCGTTTCTTTGTCTAAAAGGAAAGACGTTGCACTACCTAACAGACGTCGTAGAAGGCTCTCTGGCGTAGGCTCCATTTTTTAGCGAACATATTGACGCAGCCGCTCCTCGCGCGTGATGCGTGCGACAAGTTCTAGGTCCTCATGCGACAAATCTGGATCGTTAGACACGCAAACGCTATTATCACAGTGGTCCAATTGCTTGGAACAAGAATTTTGTCCTTAACGCCTTCATTTTCAAACGGCTCGCTACTGAGCGTCTCAATTGGTGGTGGATTCGGTGCCCGAATGAAATACTGTCTTCACTGCTCGTTTTATGTCCCGCTTCGCTAATATCGGAGCCGATACCGGCCAGTCAGTTACCGGCCATTTCCGGAAATTCAAACTTGCCCTTCAAGGAAAAATCTCTTCATTTTAACGGCGGCGTTTGGGTGCCACAGTCCATGGCCCAAAGTAGCAAAAATTTTGGTGCCGCTTTTTTAAAAGCGGCTGCTTTCTTAGGTCAAAAAGAAACGGCTCCCTCCTGGGACAGAGGGAGCCGTTTTCAGATCAGGTCCGAAACGATCGGACCTGCTCTAAGCCTACGCGAAGTAAGAATCGTCCAAAAGCATATCTTCGTAGAAGGCGCCGTAGCCGCCGCTGGGGTTGCGGATGTGGATTTCCAGAACCCAGAGCAAAGGTGCGGGTTTGAATTCCACATCGGCCATTGGGCCGTCATAAATCGCCGCATGCGGGAAGTCGGAGATGCGGTGACCGGAGAGGTCCATGTTCAGCTCATAGCCGAGGGATTTTGCTTCCTCGACGGCGAATTCATACAGCTCCTTGCCGTTGATGCCGGTGCCTTCCCATTTCTTGCGCACGGTATGGAACAGGCTGCGCGCGGCGTCGGCGCATTTCTGCATTTCCGGCGCGGTGCCGACAATGAACGTGTCGCCGCCGTCGCCTTCCCATTCTTCCCAGACCGGGCCGATATCGACCAGGATGATGTCGTTTTCCTTCAGTACCATGCCGGGGTCGGAGTCTTCGCCAAAAGTCTTCAACGTGTTGGTGCCGAACCGGACATAGACATCGTGCCAGCCGCGCACCATGCCGTGCGAGGCGAGCAGTTCCCGGGCTTTCTCGACCGCGTCCTCCTCGACCATGCCGGGCTTACAGAAGCCCGGGATTTCGTTGATGATGCCGCGGACCTCGGCGCGGACCTTCAGCATCTGCTCCTTGGTGAAGGCGGGGCCAACGGCCTCGTATTCGGTTTTCTTTTCATCCAGAACGGCACTCATGATTTGATCTCCTTGTTTAGGGGACGGGGGATAATGGGATCGGGCTTGACGCTTAGCCCGTAGAGAGATTTTTTAAGAACAATCTGGCAGGCGAGGCGATGATTGACCGCTTCCTGATTTTCCTCGCGCGAGCGCAGGAATTTCAGCATGCGGGCCTCCGAGGTTGAAGGCGGGTTCAGAAGATTGAAAAAATCGTCATGGACCAGAACCCGGCAGGCCCCGCATATGCCTTTGCCCTTGCACACGGTTTGAATTTCTGCACCCGCCCGTAGCATCGCCGAGAGGACGGTGTCTCCCGGCTCGGCGGTGATTTGCGCACCGCCGGCCAGGAGGAGCAGAAAATCAGGCATCCTGCACCGCTTCCGGGAAGCCGCGGCTGGCGATCAGCAGGCGGCGGTTCTGGATGGCGATCCAGATGCCGCCGATGATGAAGTAGGCCGCGAACATATAGGGGAAGTATTTCACCGGCGCCGGCGGCACGGGATAGACGCTGCCGATGGTGGGCACCAGCAGAAGGATCAGCGAGATGGCGCAGATAACGATATGCCCCGGCTTCAACTGGCCCAAAGATTTCACGTAGATTGGCGCTGCAATCGTCACCAGGATGTAGGAGACGATGAAGCCGAAGGCGGCGAGCGTGCCGGCATCGTTGAACATGTCGCCGACCGCCATGCCTTTGAGCAGGCCAACCGTCGGGATGCCAAAGGAAAGTGCTGCCATGATCAGCACCGCGATATGCGGGGTTTTGTTGATGTGGTGGGAATCGGCGGTGAATTTATGGAACAGACCCTGCTGGCCCATGATGTAGATGATCCGCGCGCCGGCATTCAGGCAGGACAGGTTGAGCGCGAAGAAGCTCAGCATGGCGCCGACCGAAATGGGGATCGCCATCCAGGGCTGGTGCACGAGACCGGCGATGGTGTTCAGCGGGGTCCCAAGCTGGTCCAGCGTCGGCGTGGTTCCGGCCGTGGCGGAGACTTCCACATAGGTGATGAAGACGAAGAACACGCCGGAGATGATCAGGCTCCAGATCACCGATTGTGGAATCGCCTTCAGCGGATTGCGGGCCTCATCGCCAAAGGCGGTGGAGGATTCAAAACCCACCAGCGAGAACACGGCAACCACGACGCCAAGGCCGAGGGTGCTGATGTTCAGGCTCGGCAGCGCAAACTGCGTGGTATCCAGTTTGAAGCCATGGAAGCTGAGCGCGATGAGGCCAAGAGCAGTGATCAGCGCCATGGAAGCGGCTTCCAAGATAAGCATCAGTTTTGCTGACAACGCCACGTTCTTGTAAGCGAGCGTGCCGGAAATAAGGATGCAGACGACGAAGATAACGATGGCGGGGCAGTTGATGCCGGCCATGTTCAGCAAGGTTTGCGCGAAGGTGGTGAAACCGTTCAGCCCGGCATCCGAAATGCCGAGATAGCACCAGATTAGCGCCCAGCCGCCCAGGCCGCCGACGACATTGCCGAGACCCTTGCTGATATACTGATACATGGAGCCGGAGCCGGCTGTGCGGGAGGCGAACTGGTTCAGGTTCAGCGCCACGAACAGCAGCATGACCGTGCCAAGCGCGTAGGATAGCCAGCTCCAGGCGCCGGTGGTGGCATACATCAGCGGCACGATCAGCGCCGCCGTCATGGTGGGCGAGATCAAAGCAATATTCTGGGCCAGCAATTCCAGCGGGCCAAGGGCATCCTTTTTCAGTGCCTTCACAGGCGAAATGGGTGGTGCGGTCATCGCTGCAATCCTTCAAATTCGGTGCCGTTGGTTTCGGCGGGTTCCGGATTGCCGTGGGGGCGTTTAATTTTTTGTAGCGTTTTGGTAGGCGGTGGTCGGTATAGGCTTGTCTGCATTGTCTATTACGCAGATGATGGACTAGTTAGAACCTCCAGTTTCAACAAACTGACTGGTCCAGGGGCCTTTATGAACGGCGCATCACAAAATGTCCAGAAAATGAAGGCCTTACGCATTGATGGGCGACTGATTCATGCTTTCGATTGCCGCGCACAAGCGCGTCAAACGCAAACGATCAGGCGCCGATGCTAAGGCCCTGGGACCTGCAAATCGTGCTGGAGCGCGACCTCGCGATGCCGGCTTACCTGCAAATCGCGCATGCGCTGATCGATGCAATACGGCGCGGCCGGCTGGCGTCCGGCAGCGCGCTGCCCGGCACGCGCGAGCTGGCGATGCGGGTTGGGGTGAACCGGAAGACCATCCAGCAATCCTACGAGGAGCTGGTGGCGCAAGGCTGGCTGACGGCCGAGGCCACGCGCGGGACGTTTGTCTCGGCCTTGCTACCGCTGGTGCCAGAGGTACCCCAGGCCGGCCAGATAGCCGGCGCCAAGCTGGCGGATTTTTCGCTCCGGCGTCTGGCCCCCGATTTGCCGGTCTTGCTGCCTCGGCCCGGTACGTTGATCTTCGACGATGGCGCGCCCGATACCAGGCTGATGCCGGCGGAGCTGCTGGCCCGGGCCTACCGGCGGGCTTTGCTGCAGGGCTCCAGGCATAACCGGCTGGGCTATGGCGACCCGCGCGGCAGCCTGGTGCTGCGCGAGGCGGTAGCGGAGATGCTTCGGGCAGATCGCGGACTGGATTGCACGGAGAAAAACATCTGCATCACCCGCGGCAGCCAGATGGGGATATTTCTCGCGGCCCGGCTGCTGGCGCAGAGCGGGGATCACGTCGCGATTGAGACCCTCAGCTATCCGCCGGCGCGCGAGGCGTTCCGCGCGGTCGGCGCCAAAATCCTGTCGGTCGAGATCGATGATCAGGGCATGCAGCTGGACCGGCTGGAAGCCCTGTGCCGGCAGCAGAGCGTGCGCGCGGTCTACGTCACCCCGCATCATCATTTTCCGACCACGGTGGTGCTGCCGCCGGAGCGGCGTATCCGGCTGCTGGCGCTGGCCGAGCAATTCGGCTTCGTGATCGTCGAAGACGACTATGACCACGAGTTCCACTTTTCCCATCGGCCGATGCTGCCGCTGGCCAGCGCGCATGGCTGGGGCAAGCTGCTCTATATCGGCTCATTGTCGAAATTGCTCTCGCCTTCCTTGCGGATCGGCTATCTGGCGGCGGCGGAATCAGTGGTGACCCGGGCGGCGGCAGAGATTATGATGATCGACCGCCAGGGCGACCCGGTGACCGAGGCGATGGCGGCCGAGATCATGACCACCGGGGTTTTGAAAAGCCATGCGCGCAAGGTGCTGCGGATTTATGCCGAGCGGCGGGAATGCCTGGCGGCGGCGCTGCGCCAGCAGCTGGGCGACGCGGTGGATTTTTCGCTTCCACCAGGCGGCCTGGCTTTATGGGTAAAATTTGCAGCGCATATTGATCTACCGGCCTTGGCCGAGGCGGGGCTCAAACACGGCGTGGGAATCACGCCGGGGCAGGCCTTCGCTGTCAACGGCGATAAGATCCAGGGCGCGCGGCTGGGCTTTGGAAGTATGAATGAAGCCGAACTGCAGGAAGCGGTCCGGCGGTTGAGGCAGGCCTTGGCCGAAGTTCAATAATCAGGCCCAATACGTCACGTGCCGCCTTGCCTGCTACCGGCCATGCACCAATTTCATAACCACACGCAAAATATTACTGGCCTCGGGTGTTTAAAATAGTAAGCTGAGGCCGTCCGCCGCTTCGCAGGAGTTGATTATCATGAGCGCCACCGCACCGACCAGCAATCAGCCGCTAATCCATCAATGGATGCCGTTCACGGCTAATCGCCAGTTTATGGAGGCACCGCGCATTATCGCCCGCGCCGAAGGTGTTTATTATTTTAATACACAAGGCGAAAAGATGCTGGACGGCTCCTCCGGCCTGTACTGCATTCCGCTGGGCCACGGCCGGCGGGAAATCCGCGAGGCGGTGACCAAGCAGATGGAAGAGATGGATTACGCGCCGCCCTTCCAATACGGTGTCCCGGGCGCCTTCCGCCTGGCGCATGAGCTGGCGCAGATGCTCCCCGCCGGACTCAACCGAATCCTCTTCACCGGCTCCGGCTCGGAATCGGTCGATAGCGCGCTGAAAATCGCGATCCAGTACCACCGGGTCCGCGGCGAAGGTCAGCGTCAGCGCTTCATCGGCCGTGAGCGCGGTTATCATGGGGTGAATTTCGGCGGCTGGTCGGTCGGCGGCATGGTCAACAACCGCAAGGCCTTCGGCATCGGCCTGCCAGCGGTCTCGCACATGCGCCACACCGCGATCCCGGAAAATAAATTCGTCATGGGCCAGGGCGAACACGGCGCTGATCTCGCGGATGATCTGGAGCGCTTTGTCGCTTTGCACGGCGCGGACACCATCGCCGCCTGCATCGTCGAGCCGATTGCCGGTTCCACCGGCATTCTGGTGCCGCCTGTGGGCTATCTGAACCGGCTGCGCGAGATCTGCACCAAACACGGCATTCTGTTGATTTTCGATGAGGTGATCACCGGGTTCGGCCGCACCGGCCAGGCTTTTGCCGCCGATACTTTTGGCGTGGTGCCGGATATCATGACGCTTGCCAAAGCGATCACCAACGGCAGCATCCCGATGGCCGCGGTCGCGGTGCGGGAGGATATCCAGCAGACCATTCTCGACGCCGCGCCGCCGAATTCGGTGGAGCTGTTTCACGGCTACACCTACTCGGCCCATCCGGTCGCCTGCGCGGCGGCACTGGCGACGCTGAAAATCTTCCGCGACGAAGACACGTTCGCGCAGGTGCGGGCAAACACCCCGGCCTTTCTGGAACAGATCGGCGCTTTCCGGGACCTGCCCTACGTCACCGATACGCGCGGCTTCGGCCTGCTCGGCGCCATCGACCTGGAGCCGGAGGGTGCGCCCGGGCAGCGCGGATTCAAAGTGCTCTGCAAGGCGTTCGAGGCCGGGCTGGTGCTGCGCGCGGCCGGCGACACCATCGTGCTGGCGCCGCCTTTTGCCGCCACGCCGGATGAGATCAGGCAGATGACTGAGATTATGCGTTCAGTGATCACCGCCAATTAAGGGTTCCGCCATGTATCAGGATGTGTTGCTGCATATCGATGGCAGTTGGAGAGGCGCTGCCGCCGGCCGGAAACTGGACGTCGTCAATCCCGCAACCGAGGAAGTTATCGGCACACTGGCGCATGCCAGCACCGTTGATCTCGACGTAGCGCTGGCAGCTGCGGCCAAGGGATTCTCCGTCTGGCGCAATATGTCGGCCTATGAGCGCGGCAAAATCATGCGCAAGGCGGCGGAGCTGGTGCGCGAGCGGCTGGAGGCGATCGCGGCATTCATGACGCAGGAGCAAGGCAAGCCGCTGGCGGAATCGCGGATTGAAATCGCCGGTTCGGCG
Organism: Rhodovastum atsumiense; assembly: GCA_026225115.1. Taxonomy (GTDB): domain Bacteria; phylum Pseudomonadota; class Alphaproteobacteria; order Acetobacterales; family Acetobacteraceae; genus Acidocella; species Acidocella atsumiense_A. Next base: position 13,363 of record JAMFSE010000018.1, on the reverse strand, counting down.
GATGTGATCGACTGGTTTGCCGAAGAGGGCAGGCGGGCCTACGGCCGGGTGATCCCGGCGCGCGCAGCGGGGATTTATCAGCTTTCGGTGCGCGAGCCGGTTGGCGTCGTTGCCGGCTTCACGCCGTGGAATTTCCCGATGAGCCAGGCGGTGCGCAAAGTCTCTGCGGCGCTCGCGGCCGGCTGTGCTTTCATCCTGAAAGGGCCGGAGGAAACGCCGGCGTCCTGCGCCGAACTGGTGCGCGCCTTTGTCGATGCCGGGCTGCCCAGCGGCGTGCTGCAACTGGTGTTCGGCGTGCCGGCGGAAATTTCCGAATACCTCATCCCGCATCCGGTCATCCGCAAAATCTCCTTCACTGGTTCCACCGTCGTCGGCAAGCATCTGGCGGCCCTGGCGGGCGCCAATATGAAGCGCGCGACAATGGAACTCGGCGGCCACGCGCCAGCGATTATTTTCAACGACGCCGATCTGGATGCCGCCGCGAAAATCCTGGCGGGTGCGAAATTTCGCAATGCGGGCCAGGTCTGCGTCGCGCCGACAAGGTTTCTGGTTCAAAACGATGTCTACGCGCCGTTCCTGGAGCGCTTTGTTCACGCGGCGGAGGCGTTGAAACTCGGCAACGGAATGGAACCGGGAACCACCATGGGGCCACTCGCCAACGACCGCCGCGTAACGGCGATGGAAGGGTTCGTCACCGACGCCGTGCAAAAAGGCGCTCAGGTAAAAACCGGCGGCCAACGATACGGCAATAAAGGTTATTTCTTCGAACCGACCGTACTGACGGACATCCCCGCCGATGCGCGCGTGCTGCATGAAGAACCCTTCGGCCCACTCGCGCTATTCCTACCCTTCAACAGCTTCGAAGACGCAATCGCCGAAGCCAACCGCCTGCCTTACGGCCTCGCCGCCTATGCCTACACGCGCTCCGCCACCACCGCGGCAGCACTCGGCGCCCAAATCGAATCCGGCATGGTCGGCATCAACCACCACGGCCTGGCGCTGCCGGAAACCCCGTTCGGCGGCGTCAAGGATAGCGGCTACGGCTCCGAAGGCGGTGCCGAAGGGCTGGAGCCCTATCTGGTAACCAAATTCATTACGCAGGCAAGCGTTTAAGCCAAGCAGTTCTTTTTCTGAAGAAAAAGAACCAAAAAGACTTCTTTTATCTGGGGCGTGGGTTTTGGCAGCGTTAACGCCCATGGCCCAGGTTAAAAAAAGTTTTTACGTCGCTTTTTTAAAAAAGCGACTGCTTTGCTTGATTTCAGAATCGAAATCCCCAGGTCAGTCTGATGGAGAAAACGGAATTTACTGATTTTGCGACGATCAGCGTTGGCGCGGATCGAGCTGCCGGACAGTCCAAGCGGGAAAAGCCTTTTTCGGATTCGGTGCAGATGTGCATCAAATGCTGCAAAAAGCTGGATGCGGACGGAAAGCCGTTGCGCAAGTCGGTTAGGGCGGCAATTCGAAACGCCTATGGCGACGATCTGGAGCTGGAAAAAACCGGCTGTTTTTCGCTTTGTCCCAAAGGTGGCCAAGTTCTTTCCACAAATGCCGCTGGTGGCACACGCCGGCTGGTGATTGTCGAGCCTGGTTCCAATGTAGAGCGCGCAGTGGATTATTTGCTGCGGGCGTAATGCCCTATCTCAGATGCTCGGCGAAAAACGCCAGGCTGCGGAGTTCCGCGAGTTCGGCATCTTTTGCACTGTAGCTACTGCGTTCCTCACAACCGAATCCATGGCCGGCGCCGGGATAGAGAAAGACCGGGATTTTTGGATGCGCCTGTTTGATCGAGTCCACATCGGTCAGCGGGATGCCGTGATCGATTTCTCCAAAATGCAACTGCACCGGGCAGTTCGGCGTCTCAGCACGATGTTCGGCGATCTGCGCGCCGTACCAACCGCTCGCCGCTTTAAAACTGTTGGTTCGCGTGGCGCTGAGCCAGGCCAGGCTGCCGCCCCAGCAATAGCCGATGATGCCGACCGGCTTGTTGCCGAAAGCGGCGGCAGTGGCGACAATATCCGCGAGTACGACTTCCGTTGGAATGGCGGCGCGCAGCGCGACCCCTTTGTCGCGATCCGCATTCTCGTACCCAAGCTCGACATGCTTTTCCGCGCGATCGAACAAGGCTGGGCTGAGCACGTGGTAGCCGAAACCGGCGAGGCGTTCGGAGACCAGGCGCATATGCGCGTTCACCCCGAAAATCTCCTGCAGCACCACCAGCGCCCGTGGCGCGTTGATATTGCCGGCTTCAAAGGCTTCGAATTGATGGCCGTCGGCGGCGGTAAGTGTCAGCATGAAGCACCCCTAAACTGCGGTTGCGTGGCCGGCGAAATCCCGCGCCAGCGCCTCATAGATGGGGCGCTTGAAGGAAACTGCTAGGGCCGGGAGGTCGGCCAGATCCGTCCAGCGCCAGGCGTCGAATTCCGGATGCGGGTCGAGGTCCAGCCGAATTTCGGAATCCGAGCCCAGAAAACGCAGCGCAAACCAGCGCTGGCGCTGGCCGCGATATTTGCCCTTGAACGCCTTGCCGATCAGCTCGTCCGGCAGATCGTAATTCAGCCACTCCGGATATTCGCCGATGATTTCGGCGTTGCCGGTGCCGATTTCCTCGGCGAGCTCACGGAAAATGGCGCTGCGCGGGTCTTCGTCCTTGTCGATCCCCCCTTGCGGCAATTGCCAGCCGCCGGGCGCGCCCTCGGCGTTGGAAAAATTCGCCCTTCTTGCCACCAGCACCTGCCCCTGGCCGCTGAACAGCACGGCGCCGACATTCAGGCGATAAGGCAAGGCGGCTTTCTCGGCCGGGGTCAGATGTTTATTCATGGGGGTCCCGTTGTTGTCGCTGTTTGCGCGGTGGGCGGCAGAACCAAAGCGCTCACCGGGACCAGCGTCACGCCCTGGGCGCCCAGGGTTTGCACCCAGCTCTGCAGCATTTGAATGGACTTGGGCGTTGGGATCATCAGAATGCCGAGCGCATTGCCCTGCAGTTTCGCCAATGCGGTCAGGCTGGTCAGCTGCCCCTGTTCATTTTGCGGCGCGCCTACCGGGTCTATCACCACGTCGGCGGTGCGGTTCCAGGCATAGGGCGTGATGCCGGTTTGCCGCGCATCGATGAAGAACAGGCCCCTGTCGGCAAGTTCCTGCAGCAGCCAGGCTTTGGCATTTGGATTGATCATGAACCCGGCGCCCTGGCTGGCGCCGATCGCATCGGTCACGCCCGCATAGCCCTTAATCTGCGCGAGGTTCCAGTCCAGCATCGGCTGGTTGAGGGTGATCGGCCCGGCCATGACCAGCGCCTCATTGCCGGCGTTATCGGTTTCCGGATGCAGCGCCTGCATCGGAATTTCCAGGATGATTTCATGTCCGGAGGCGCGGGAAAGGGCGGCGACGTTGGCCGTATGCTGTCCGTACGGTGTGAAGCCAAATGAAACCGCGGCCGGCAGCATGGTGAGGGCTTCCTGGCTTTGCGCATCATCATCGCCCAGCCCCGCCACCAGGATTGCAACGTGCGGGCCGCTGGTGCTGGCTGCCGTGGCGGCATAGGCGCGCATCGGCGCCAGCCCGTCCGGCGAAATGCGCGGGATCTGCCAGTTCGGGTTGGTAATGGCCGGGCCGAGCAGTGCCGGATTCGGCGGCGGAATCGGCAGCCCCATGGCCAGCGTGCCGCCGGTACCCATGGCCATATTTTGCGGCGCCGACGCGGCTGGCACGCCCGGCGTCACAGCTTTGACAGGCGCTTTAGCCGCGGCGCCGCTCATCTGCATCGGGCTGGCGTGCTGAACGGCCGGAGCTTGCGGTATCGCAACCATTGCCGGCGGTTTCGTAACCGGCTTCACCGCAGGCGGTCCAAGATATTGCAATGTGCCAATGCCGCTGACGGCAACGGCGGCAATCAGGCCCCAGAACACGAATAGCGCCGAGGACCGGCTACGCTTTGGCTGCTCACTCGCCGGTTTGGAAGAAGATGCCATCGGTTTCCGGCGAAGCAGGTTTAGTTGGCGGCGGCTTTGTCGCCCGCGGCCGACATGCCGGCCGCCAGCTTCAGCGCCATCTGCAGCTGGAAATCGGTCGACGGCTGGGTGGGATCATAAGCCGGCCAGCCGACCGGCGGCTTGTCCGGAATGGTCTTGGACACCGCCGGCAACGGCAAGGCGCTGGGCAGCGGCGGCGCGGTCAGGCCGGATGGATTCTGGAAGGAATGTAGCAAATCGCTCTCCCGCAAGCTGGCAAAATTATCTTCCGGGGTCCGGGTGTCGGAAACCTTAACATCCGGCGTCACGCCGTAATCCTGGATCGATTTGCCGGATGGCGTGTAATACAGCGCAGTCGTCAGCCGCAGCGCGCCGTTGCCCGGGATCGGCACGATGGTCTGCACCGATCCCTTGCCGAAGGTGCGCATGCCCAGCACCAGCGCGCGCTGGTTCTGCTGCAAGGCCGCGGTAACGATTTCGGCGGCGGAGGCGGAACCCTGGTTGGTCATTACAACCATCGGAGCACCCTTCAGAATATCGCCGGACTGCGCGTACCAAACCTGGTCGTCGGCGCTATGGCGGCCATGGGTGGAGACAATCTCGCCGCTGTTGAGGAAGTCATCGCCGACCGCCACCGCCTGATCCAGCAGGCCGCCGGGATTGTCGCGCATATCCAGAATATAGGCATGGATGCCGGCACTGCCGGCCTGCTTCTGCAGACTGTCGATGGCGTTGCGAATGTCCTGGTCCGCCTTCTCGTCGAAACTGGCGAGGCGGATATAGCCGACATTGCCGCCGGGCGTTGGGAACAACTTGTCCTTCACATCCTCGATCTGAATGATCTCGCGGGTCAGCGTGAGCTTCACTGGCGTATTGATGCCGCTGCGCTTCAGGGTGATCGCGATCTTGCTGCCCGGCGCGCCGCGCATCTGCGTCACTGCGTCGTCCAGATTGATGCCATCGGTCGAATGGCCGTTGATGTCGACAATGATGTCGCCGTGCTTGATCCCGGCGCGCGAGGCGGGCGTGCCGTCGATCGGGCTGATCACCATTAGCAGGCCATCGGTTTGCGTCACTTCCAGGCCAAGTCCGCCGAACTGGCCGGAGGTTTCGACCTGCATGTCGTTATACTGTTTCTGGTTCATGTAGCTGCTATGCGGGTCCAGCCCGGCGAGCATGCCGTTGACGGCATTATAGATCAGCTTGTCGGATGGCGGATCGATCACGTAATTGGCTTTGACCCGGTCGAAAATATCGCCGAATAGGCTCAACTGCTGATAGGTGCTGTCCTGCGGCGCATCCTGGCCGGCGGCGTGGTGAACCGGCGTCACGGCGGAGCCAATGACCAGCCCGGCCAGAAAAACGCCGCTCAACATTAATCCGCTACGCAACTTCATAGAAAAATCCTTTAAACCGCTCGGGCAACTCAGGCGCTGGCGAACCGTGCCCGACATTAGATAACATAGTTTTGCGTTTAGCCAGACCCACCCCTGCTTAGCCAGGCGGTGGGATCGACCGGCGTGCCGTTCCGCCGCAGCTCGACATAAAGCATTGGTTGGGCGGCGGGATTGTCGGAATCAAAACCCTGCATTTGGCCGATCGGCTGGCCGCGGGCAAGCTTTTGGCCAGCGGTGACGTCCAGATGATGCATGCCGGAGAGCACAGCGTCGGTATTGCCGCCGCAATCCAGAATGACCAGCAGGCCATAATTCTGAAAGCGATTCGCGTATAGAACCGGTCCGGAACAAGGCGCCGCGACTCGGGCGCCGGGCGCCGCCCGGTAGATGATGCCAACCGCCGGGCCCGCCACCGTGGATGCGCCGTAAGCCTGAACCAGCGTGCCTGCCACAGGGGCGCCGGTGGCGGCCAGCACATTCGCGGTTTTTGGAGACGGCGGGCTCGGCGGCGGCAGCCTGGCGGCGGCTTGCGCCGCCTTCGCCTGCGCCTCAGCCTGCGCCTGCAATTTGTCGATGGCGCTTTGCAGATTATGCGCGTTCTGGGTGGCGGCCAGCTCGGCCGCGGCGGCGCTGGCGGCGGTGTCGAGATCGCTGGTCTCGGCGCCATGGGCGGCTGAAATCTGCGCGCTCAAGGCATCCTCGGCCTTTTGCTGATTGACGACGGCAACGCCCAGCAGTTGCTGCTGCGCCACGGTCTGCGTCCGCAGCAACGCCACCTGCTCCGCCTGCGCATGCACGGTGTTGGCTTCATCCACAATCTGGGTTGCGATTCCCCGCAGCACCAGAATCCCGCGGATCGCATCCGCCGGCGCGCCCGGAGCCGCCAGCATGGTCGCCGCCGGCTGGGATGAGAGTCGCTGCATGACCGGCAACAACGACGCCAGCGCTGCCTCGTTCTGACGCAGGTTTTTAGCCGCCTGCTGCGATTGGTCGTCCAGTACTGCCAGGCTGGAAGCCGCATGTGCAGTCTGGTCCTCCAGCCGCCGCAATGCCGCCGCGGCGGCGACCTGCTGCTGCGCCAATGCCGCCGCCTGCGCCGCATCCTGCGCCGCTTTTTGTCTGGCCGCGGCGGCGGCCTGGTGATGCTGCTGTGCTGCCGACTGCGCGGCTTTTAACGCCTTTTGCTGACGATCGATGCTGCTGGAATGCGCGAAAGCGAGCGAGGGAATCAGGAAAAGAAGAGCAAACCGCCGCAGTTGTGCCCTTGGCCGCTGGCCCTTCATTGTCATTGCGAGCGCAGCAAAGCAATCCATCTTATCTCGCAACCGAACCAAAAGATGGATCGCCACACGTCGTGCGAATGCACGCTTCGCGTGACGCTCGCGATGCCGCTCTTCCTTATCTCTCTAATAGCGACTTGCCCGTCATTAATTCCGGCTGCGGCAGGCCGAGTAGCGCCAGTACGGTGGGCGCCAGATCGGCCAGCACGCCGTCATGCAACTTGGCGCCTGGCGGGCCACCCATGCAGATCACCGGGACCGGGTTCAGCGTGTGCGCCGTGTGGGGGCCGCCGGTTTCGGGGTCGAGCATCAGTTCGCTATTGCCGTGATCGGCGGTGACGATCAGCGCGCCATCATGGGCTTTGAGCGCCTCGGCGATGCGGCCAATGCCGGCATCCACCGCTTCCACCGCCTTGATGGCAGCCGACAAAAACCCGGTATGGCCGACCATGTCCGAATTGGCGAAATTAAGCACCAACAGGTCATATTTGCCTGAATTGATCGCATCCACCGCTTTGCCGGCCAGTTCCGGCGCCGACATTTCCGGCTGCAGATCGTAGGTGGCAACCTTGGGAGAGGGCACCATGATCCTGTCTTCGCCTTTGTAGGGTTCTTCCCGGCCGCCGTTGAGGAAATAGGTGACATGCGGATATTTTTCCGTCTCGGCCATGCGGATCTGGGTTTTCCCGGCGGCGGCAACCACCTCGCCCAGCAACGCATCCATCGGTTCCGGCGGAAACAGGGTTTGCATGAACGGCGCCAGCGCGTCGCTATAGGCGGTCATGCCGATGGCAAAGCTGAATTTCGGCAATAGCGCGCGCTCGAACCCGTCAAACGCCGGGTCCAGCAAAGCGGCGAGGATTTCCCGCACACGGTCAGCGCGGAAGTTGAAACAAAGCAGGCCATCGCCGTTCTTCACGCCGGTATAGTCGCCAAGGCTGATCGGCTTGATGAATTCATCGGTGATCTTATTCGCATAACTCGCGGCAATCGCATCGGCGGCCGCATCGAAATGCGTGCCCTGCCCGGAGACGATCAGATTATAGGATTGCGCCACCCGGTCCCAGCGCTTGTCGCGATCCATGCCGTAATATCGGCCGATCAGCGTGCCGATCCGCGCGCCCTTGGGCAGCGCCGCCTCGAATTCCTTCACAAATTCGGCGCCGCTTTGCGGCGGCGTGTCCCTGCCATCCAGCAAGCCGTGCACAATGACGGGAACGCCGGCGGCGGTAATGATTTTAGCCAGAGCAATCGCCTGGTCCTGGTGCGAATGCACGCCGCCCGGCGAAATAAGGCCAAGCAAATGGCAGTTGGCGCCTGACGCTTTCAAGCCGGCGATCATGCCGGTTAGAATTTCGTTTTTGGCCAGCGAACCGTCCTCAACCGCGTGATCGATGCGCGGCAATTCCTGCATCACCACCCGGCCGGCGCCGATGTTCAAATGCCCGACCTCGGAATTTCCCATCTGCCCTTCCGGCAGACCCACAGCCAGACCGCAGGTGGCGAGCAGCGCATGCGGGCTGGATTCCATCAGCCGTTCGAAATTCGGCGTATTGGCCTGCGCTACGGCATTATCGGCGCTGTCCGCGCGATAGCCCCAGCCATCCAAAATCATCAGCATCACGGGTTTCTTGCTCATCGGTTTCGCTTCTACCTCAACTTCGTCCAAAATTCAGGGCCTGCCGGACCGGTGGTAAGGATGCCCCATATTGATCATCTGGGCACGATAAATCTGTTCCGCCAGCATCGGCCGCACCAATAAATGCGGCCAGGTCAGCGCGCCTAACGATAATTTCGCGTCCGCCCGGGCAATCACGCCGGCATCCAGCCCCTCCGCACCCCCAATGATGAAACATAATTTTCGCCCTGCCTCGCTCCATTTGAGCAGCAAAGCGGCCAGCCCAGGACTATCCGGCGCCTGCCCGCCATGATCCAACGCCACGACAAAATCCTGAAGCGACACCGCACCGAGCAGCAAAGCGGCCTCTTGGCGCTTGATTTCAACCGGGGCGCCCACACCGTCATTGAATTCCTGCAAGCGTAACTTCGGCCTGATCCGCTCCGCGTAGCGCCCGAATAACAAAGCTTCAGGAGATTGGCGCTGCCGCCCAATAGCAAGCAGGCGCATTTAAGAGACTTCTTTTTGTGAACAAAAAGAAGCAAAAAAACTTTGATACTTCAGGGCAAGGGCGCTGTCCGTGCCAAAGCCCATACCCCAGAGTAAAGGAAGTTTTTTGGTTTCGCGCGCGGCCAGCGTTTTTTTCAAAAAAGAACTGCTTTCCTATCCTTCAGGCTCGTCCAAATCCGGGCCCCACATTTTTTCCAGGGCGTACAGGCCGCGGGCTTCAGGCTTGAAGAGATGGATGATGATATCGCCGGCGTCGATCAGCACCCAGTCGGTGCCGTTGGCGCCTTCGATGCGGAGTTTTTTGAAACCGGCTTCGTGCATTTTCTCGGACAGATGGGTTGCCATGGCGGCGATCTGGCGGTCGGCGAGGCCGGTTGCGACGACCATGCGGTCGGCGAAGCTGGCGCGGCCTGCGAGGTCGAGGGCGATGATATCCTCGGCCTTGTCGTCTTCCAGGCTGGCGACGATGATGCTTTGCATCCGGTCGAGTTCCGGCTGGGTTGTTTTCGGTGCGGCGGGTTTCCGCGCACGCGGCCCGGCGATCGTTGCCTTTTTGCGCGGCGTGCCGGGCATTGCCGGTATGGATTCGGACTTGGCCGGGGCTTTGGCTGCGGCCGGCCGTTTGCGCGGCGTTGCGGCGCGCGGCGTTGCCGGGCGGGAGGGTGGGCGGGTTATGGCGTTTCTCCTTTGGAAACTTGGGCGATGGTTTGACGCAGCGCCGTAGCAGAGGCTGGATTTTCGCGCCCCGGCAACAAAATCCAGGCTGGTGCCTTTGCGCCAGCCAGCTTTAGCCCAGAGCAGCCCGGAAGGCGATGCCGCCGCAACCGGGCGACGGCCTGGCCGGCCAGCGCCCGCCGGGTCTCGCCGGGGCGGGGGACGATCAGCATGGGCATGGCCTCCGCGATTGTGAGCCATCGGCCCCATTTCGGTAGCTGGCCGAGGTTATCCGCGCCCATCAGCCAGACGAATTCCGCGCGCGGGAATTTTTTGCGCAGTGCGGGGAGGGTTTTGGCGGTGTAGCTGGTGTGCAGATGCCGTTCGATGTCGGTAGCGATGATGCGGCGGCCGTCGGCGAGGCGGCGGGCGGACGCCAAGCGCTCGGCCAGCGGCGCCATGCCGGCCGCGGGCTTCAGCGGGTTGCCGGGGGAGACCATCAGCCAGAGCTGGTCGAGCCCGCCGTGGATCATTGCCGCCCGGGCGACATGCAGATGGCCTTCATGGGCCGGATTAAATGAGCCGCCGAGCAGACCGATCTTGATCCGATAACGATGCCCGTAACGCGGCGTCGCTAAAGAGTCTTTCAGGCGCGCACCTGGCCGGTGCCGCGGATGATATAGCGGAAGGTGGTGAGCTGCTCGAGGCCGACGGGGCCGCGGGCGTGGACATGGCCGGTGGCAATGCCGATTTCGCCGCCGAAACCGAATTCGCCGCCGTCGCAGAATTGCGTGGAGGCGTTCCACAGGCCGACCGCGCTGCTGATCGATTTCAGGAAATGCTCGGCGGTGTCGGCGTCTTCGGTGATGATCGCATCGGTATGTTCGCTGCCATGGGCGGCGATATGGGCGATCGCCTGATCCACGCCGTCGACGACCGCGACGTTGAGAACCGCGTCCAGCCATTCGGTGTCGAAATCCGTTTCGCGGGCGGGGGTAAGGCTGGGGACGATGGCGCAAGCGGTTGCATCGGCGCGGAAATCGCAGCCCAGTGCGGCCAGGTCATCGATCAGCGCGGGCAGCAGATCGGCGGCGATAGCGCGGTCAATCAGCAATGTTTCGGTGGCGCCGCAGACGCCGGTGCGGCGCATTTTCGCATTGGCGAGGATGTTTCGCGCCATCGCGAAATCGGCTTTTTCCTGAATATACGTATGGTTCAGGCCCTCGGCATGGGCCAGCACCGGCACCCTGGCCTCGCGCTGCACGCGTTCCACCAGGCTGCGGCCGCCGCGCGGGATGATCAGATCGATCAAGCCGGAGGCAGCGAGCATGGCGGCGACATAGCCGCGGTCAGTGGTCTCCGCGATTTGCACGGCGGCTTCGGGTAGTCCCGCAGCGCGCAGCCCAGCGGTAATGGCGGCGTTGATGGCATTGCCCGAATGAAAACTCTCGGACCCGCCGCGGAGCAAAATAGCGTTGCCGGATTTGATCGCGAGGGCGGCGGCGTCGGCGCCGACATTTGGCCGGCTCTCATAGATCATGCCGATCACGCCGATAGGCTGCGGTACGCGGCTGATCGCCATGCCGTTGGGGCGCGTCCATTCCGCCAGCACCCGGGCCAGCGGATCCGGCAGTGCGGCGATCTCACGCAGGCCGGCCGCCATAGCGGCGATCCGGGCGGGGTTGAGCAAAAGCCGGTCCTGGAAGGCTGCGGTGCCGGTGGCGGTAGCCAGGTCGCGCTGGTTTGCGGCGATAATTTCCGGCGTGGCGGCTATTAGCGCCTCGGCGGCGGCCAACAGGGCTTGGTTGCGGGCCTTCAGGCTGGACCGCGCAAGCGTGCCCGCAGCGGCGCGCGCCAGAGCGGCGGCGGCCTTTACTGCGGCAGCGTTCATATCGGTATCGGCATTCATGCTCGGCATCGTTGCCAAGTCCTGGCGGGAAGATCAACAGCGCGCTATCCAGAGCGTGTCATGGATGACCTGTTCGATTCGCTGACCTCTGCGGGGCGGCCCCCAGCTGCGCTCCAGCCCGCCCGGCAAACGCTGGCGCAGCCGGCTTCTGCCGCCGCGGGTCCATTGCTGCGCACCAAACGCATTATGCTGCGGCCCTTGCAGGCGGATGACGCGCCGGCGTTTCACCGGCTGATCAATGATTGGGATATCTGCCGCAAACTGCCGGATGCCCCCTTCCCCTACCCGGCGTCGCTCGCGGTGGAATGGATTGCGGCAGCTGCGGTGGACCGGGAAGCTGGCCGGGCACAGCAATTCGCGCTGGTGGAAGCGGCGAGCGGCGCGCTGCTCGGCTGCGCCGGGCTGCGGCTGGCGCGCGACGGTAAATCGGCCGACCTCGGCTACTGGCTGGGCCGCAAATTCTGGCGCCAGGGTTATGGGCTGGAGGTCGCGACCCGGCTGACCAGCTGGGGCCTGGCGGAAATGCAGATCACCCGCGTTACCGCCACGGTGGCCGAGGATAACGAAGCCTCGATGGCGGTGCTGTCGCGCGCCGGATTTTTTGAAATTGGCAAAGGCACGAAGACGTTCCTGTGCCGGGCGGAGGCAAAACTGCCGGTGCGGCATCTGGCCGCCACCCGCGAGGCACCGAAATCCGCGGAAGCGACGCCGGTTGCGGTGGCACCTTCGGTTCTACTGGTCGCGGCCTGCGCGCTGATCGACGCCGAGGGCCAGGTTCTGCTGGCGCGGCGGCCCGAGGGCAGAAAAATGGCCGGGCTGTGGGAGTTTCCCGGCGGCAAAATGGAGCCGGGCGAAACCCCGGAGGCAGCACTGGTCCGCGAGTTGAAGGAAGAGCTCGGCATTCTGGTGGAAGCGAAGAACCTCGCACCTTTCGCTTTCGCGTCCCACCCTTATGATGGCTTTCATTTGCTGATGCCGCTTTATTTGTGCCGGCGCTGGCAGGGCAAGCCGCAGCCGCGCGAGGGCCAGGCATTGGCCTGGGTTGCGCCGGACCGGCTGGTGGAATACCCGATGCCGGCCGCCGACCGGCCGTTGATACCCATGCTGCGCGATTTTCTGTGAGGTTCGCATGACCAATCCGGCTCCTAATCCGACGGCTGCCATTCTGATCATCGGTAATGAAATTCTCTCCGGCCGCACCCAGGATGTGAACATCAATTTCATTGCCAAACGGCTGGCGACGCTCGGGATCGTGTTGGCGGAAGTGCGCGTGGTGCCGGATATCCCGAACCGCATCATCGACGCCGTGAACGCGCTGCGCGCAGCCTACGACCATGTGTTCACCACCGGCGGCATCGGGCCGACGCATGACGACATCACCAGCGAATGCATCGCCGAAGCGTTCGGCGTACCGTGGGAAATCCATGCCGAGACGTTCGCGGCGATGGAAAAGCATATCGGCAAGGAGAATTTCAACGCCGCCCGCCAGCGCATGGCCACCTTGCCGCGCGGCGCCGAGCCGATCAAAAACAGCGCCTCGCTGGCGCCGGGATTTTCCATCGGCAATGTGCATGTGATGGCCGGCGTGCCGCGGATCATGCAGGCGATGATGACGGCGCTGGAGGAAATTCTGCCGCGCGGCCGGCCGATCGCGATGCGCTCGGTCTACGGCATTGGCGTGCTGGAAGGCGAGATTGCCGAAGGCCTGACCGCGATCCAGAACAGTTACCCGGAACTCGACCTCGGCAGCTATCCGTTCCTGTACGGCCGCACCACCGGCGGCGTGGCGATTGTCGCCAAGGGCACGGACGAGCAGGCGATTGAACGGGCGATCGCCGAGGCAACGAAACTGATCGCGGGATTGGGGATTGAGGCGATTCAGGGCGAACCGCCCAGTTAGGATGGCGCCAGGCCCTCAATGCAGTAAAGCTGGAGTTGTCCGGCATCTACCTTGCCGGCAAGGCGATCAAAGATGCCGAGTTTCTCGTATTCCCAGAAGCGGCCATCGCGTGTCGGGAACATCAACACTT
>JAMFSE010000120.1 GCA_026225115.1 Rhodovastum atsumiense | reverse complement strand
TAGTCGCAGGGCTCCTCCAAAGTTGCCGTCAGCCGGCCGGTATCCTCGACGACGTGGTGCGGCAGGACATCCCAGCGTGTTAGCCTGGTGAATTTTCCAGCATCGGTGAAATTGGTGACGCAGGATTTCGGCTTGATCGCAGCCTGCGCGGATAAATCATGGTGGTGGAACTTGATCGAGCGGTAGGGAAGATCGCCCAGACCGAAATCGAAATATTCGTCGATGGGCATGGCGTTAAAGCAGAATGCGTATTCCAACACCATTCCGGAATCAAAACACGCATTTTTTGTTATTTCGATATTTTCATGATTTAGAATTTCCTCAAAAATCGCCGTATAGCCATGGCGCGGCAGCATCTGCACTTCGTCATCGAAATATTTATCCGTGCGATCGAAATGAATGGGAATGCGCCGGACGACCGCGGCATCCATTTCCTCCAGCTCGAACGCCCACATTTTCCGCGTATAGGGGCGAAAAAGCAGATCGGTCAGCACCCTACCGATGCGGGCATTGAGATATTCCGCGGCGTTCCTTGGCTGAGATGCGGGTATGGCGATACGCGCCAGATGCGCCTCGATTTCATAGGCAGTTTCATATTTTGTGCCAAAGACCATGTTGACCGTGTCTAAATTGACCGGCAACGGCGCCAGCGCGCCCGACGGCAGCAGGCTGCGCACCCGATGCGTATACGGCACGAATTCGCCGAACCGGCGCAGCCAGTCGGCAACGGCGATATTCCTTGTATGGAAAAGATGCGGCCCGTAGCGATGCACCCGCACGCCATTGGCATCGACCTCATCATAGGCATTGCCGCCGATATGCGGCCGCTTGTCGATGACATCGATATGATAGCCGGCCTCCGCCAGGCATCTTGCATGCACCGCCCCGGCAAAGCCGGCTCCGACGACCAATATCCGGCGTGCGACCATGATTCAGCATAGGCTATTTTGTGCAGTTGTGCATAATCACTGAAATTGAGTTCCGGCAGGTTGCAACTGGACAGCATTCTCTCGCTCACCTGGAAATCGGCTTACCAATCCGTGCGCGGATTGGTGCTGCATTTTGCGCCGGCCTGGCGCCAGGCCGGGCTTGACCTCATCGAGCTGGATATTTCCACGCCGGGCTGGGAAGCCCGCTTAAAAACCATTCTCGGCGCCCGAAAAATCGGTTTTGTCCTCGCAACATCGGGCATCGGCGCGAAACTGCAGATCGACGGCCAGAATCTCTGGGCGAAGCTGAACCTGCCGGTGTTCAACCTGCTGCTGGACCACCCGGTCTATTGGGCAGCCAACCACACAACGCAGCCCGGGACCGCGGTACTCGGCTATATGTTCCGGGACCATGCCTTATATCAGGCAAGCGATGTGCGGTCCGGCAATATGGTGACGTCGATCGATTACGGCGTTCCAGACCTGCCGCTGCGATCCTTGAGCGAATCCGGCCGGCCCCGCGTCATCTTCGCAAAAACCGGCAATGCCCCCGAAGCGCTGGCGAAATCCTGGCGTGCCACGCCAAAGCTCGAGCGCCTGCTGCACGATGTTCTCGATGCGCTGGCGTTTGAGCGCAACGGCTTTGCCAATGTCGCCGCCTTTCCGCCGTTGATTACGCAGGTGGCAGCTGCGCATCGGTTCGAATTGCAGCCCTTCGACCCATTGTCGCGGTTTCTCATCGCGCAGATCGACGATTATATCCGCCGGCAGAAAAGCACCGCCATCGCCAAGGCGCTGCTGGGCTTCGATGTGGATGTATTCGGCGCCGCCTGGGAACATATCGACATTGCCGGCGCCAAAGCAAAATTTCACGGCCCGATCAGCTACGGGGATCTGGAGTCGCGTTTTCCTTCTGCCACCGCCAGCCTGACGATGAATCCCAATATCGCACTCTCGGCGCATGATCGGTTTTTCACCGCCATCGGCGCCGGCATCATGCCGTTGAGCGACCGCAACGGCTATATTGCCGAAAGATTTCCCGAAGCTTTGCCGTTTAGTTTTGATTTTACACCCGGCAGCATCGAAGCGGCATTGGAAAAATTATTTTCCGCGCCCGAAACAGCGATTGAGGCCGCCCGTGCAATGCGCGAGCGCACGCGGAAGACAGACGGTGTGGAACATGCAGCAACATTCATATTAGAAACCATGCAAGCGGCCAGATTTCTACACCTGACTCCCAAACCCGCGCAGAATTTTTTCGTACCGTGATAGCGTTGGCATCGCCAACTCCCATATCCCGATTCAAACAATTTTTTGCGGAGCTTTTTTAAAAAAGCGACCGCTTCCTGGCTTACTTTTCTATCTGGCTAACATCGCGCACCGCGCCGCGGGAGGCGTTGGTGGTCATGGCGGCGTAGGCGCGCAAGGCCGGTGAGATGGCACGTTTGCGGACCTCCGCCGGCTTCCAGCCTCTGGCATCCGCATCGCCGCGGCGCTCGGCCAATATTGCATCGTCGACCTGCAGATGAATGCCCCGGTTCGGGATGTCGATCAAAATCTCATCGCCGGTTTCCACCAGCCCGATCAGCCCGCCTTCCGCCGCTTCCGGCGAGACATGGCCGATGGAAAGGCCGGAGGTGCCGCCGGAGAACCGGCCATCCGTGATCAGCGCGCAAGCCTTGCCCAGGCCCTTCGATTTTATATAGCTGGTCGGGTACAGCATCTCCTGCATCCCCGGGCCGCCTTTGGGGCCTTCGTAGCGGATCACCACGACCTCGCCGGCTTTTACCCGGCCGTTCAGAATGCCGGAGACGGCGGAATCCTGGCTTTCGAACACCCGCGCTGTGCCGCGAAAAATGTGGATACTCTCATCCACCCCGGCGGTTTTCACGATGCAGCCTTCCGGCGCCAGATTGCCGTATAACACGGCCAATCCGCCATCCTTTGAAAACGGATGCGATGCTGAGCGGATCACGCCGGCCTGCCGATCGGTATCCAGCTCTTTCCAGCGCGCCGACTGGCTGAACGCCACCTGGGTCGGAACCCCGCCGGGCGCGGCGCGGAAGAAGGTTTTCACGTCCTCGCTGTTGGTGCGGGTGATATCCCACCGGTTCAGCGCATCGCCCATCGTCTTTGAATGCACGGTCGGCAGCGATGTATCGAGCAAGCCCCCGCGCTCCAGTTCACCCAGAATGGACATCACGCCGCCGGCGCGGTGCACGTCTTCCATATGCACATCGGCTTTCGCGGGGGCCACCTTGCACAGGCAGGGCACGCGGCGGGAAAGCCGGTCGATATCCGCCATGGTAAAATCAACGCCCGCCTCATGCGCCGCCGCCAGCAGATGCAGCACGGTATTCGTGGACCCGCCCATGGCGATATCTAGCGTCATTGCGTTCTCGAACGCGCCGAAGGTCGCAATGTCGCGCGGCAGCACACCGGTCTCATCCTGTTCGTAGTGGCGCCGCGCCAGATCTACGATGACGTGCCCGGCCTCGCGGAACAGTTTTTCGCGGTCCGAATGGGTCGCCAGCACCGAGCCGTTGCCCGGCAGCGACAGCCCCAGCGCCTCGGTTAGGCAATTCATGGAATTGGCGGTGAACATCCCCGAACAGGAACCGCAGGTCGGACAGGCAGCACGCTCGATCGCACCCACCTCTTCATCCGAGTAGCTATCATCGGCCGCCACCACCATGGCGTCCACCAGGTCGAGCGCCCGCATCTCGCCCTTCACCAGCACCTTGCCGGCCTCCATCGGGCCGCCGGAGACAAAAACCGTGGGGATGTTGAGGCGCAGGGCCGCCATCAACATGCCGGGCGTGATCTTGTCGCAATTGGAGATGCAGACCAGCGCATCGGCGCAATGCGCGTTGACCATGTACTCCACGGAATCGGCGATCAGGTCGCGGGACGGCAGCGAATACAGCATGCCGTCATGGCCCATGGCGATGCCGTCATCGACCGCGATCGTATTGAATTCCTTGGCAACCCCGCCCGCGGCCTCGATCTCACGCGCAACCAGCTGGCCCAGATCTTTAAGATGCACGTGCCCTGGAACAAATTGTGTGAAGGAGTTGGCAATCGCGATGATCGGTTTGCCGAAGTCGCTGTCCTTCATGCCGGTGGCGCGCCAGAGCCCGCGCGCGCCGGCCATGTTGCGGCCGTGGGTGG
>JAMFSE010000017.1 GCA_026225115.1 Rhodovastum atsumiense | reverse complement strand
GCTCCATCGTCTCGCGGTCGGGGAAGCGGATGTAATGGAAGAAGCAGCGGCGCAGGAACGCGTCCGGCAATTCCTTTTCGTTGTTTGAGGTGATGATGATGATCGGCCGGTTGCGGGCCTTGATGGTCTGCCGGGTTTCGTAGACGAAGAACTCCATCCGATCGAGTTCGAGCAGCAGATCGTTGGGAAATTCGATATCCGCCTTGTCGATCTCGTCGATCAGAAGGACCGGCGCGTTATCGGCCTCGAACGCGTCCCATAATTTGCCGCGGATGATGTAGTTGCTGATGTCATGCACCCGCGCGTCGCCGAGCTGGCTGTCACGCAGGCGCGATACGGCGTCGTATTCGTACAGCCCCTGTTGCGCCTTGGTGGTGGATTTGACGTGCCAGGAGATCAGGTCTTTGCCCAAGGCGGTCGCCACCTCCTGCGCCAGTACGGTTTTGCCGGTGCCGGGTTCGCCCTTGATCAGCAATGGCCGCTGCAGCGTTACCGCGGCATTCACCGCTACCTTCAAATCATCCGTCGCCACAAACGACTTCGTTCCTTCAAATCGCGCCACGCTTATGCTCCCAACATCTCAGGCCTAAACTATCGCCTTGATAATCAGCGAATGCAAAGGGCGCATTCCGGGCAAAACTGGACCGGCCTGTCTGCCCCGCTTGCCTGGCCGCCGAAGCCGTGTTTGGTTGCCCGCAATCCATGCCCCCAAAATTCCGGAGTTCGCAAATGCCCACCATGCGTGTGATCCAGGTAGCGTCCAAAGGCGGCCCGTTTGAGTTGGTGGAACGTGAGCTCCAATACCCGGCCGCGCTGAAGTCCGGGTGAAAGTCGAAGCCTGCGGCGTGTGTCACAGCGATTCCATCGCCAAGGACGGGCTTTTCCCAAATGTGACTTTCCCCGTGGTGCCAGGCCATGAAATCGCCGGCGTTATCGACGCTGTGGGCGAGGGCGTGGTTGGCTGGACCAAGGGCACCCGCGTCGGGGTGGGTTGGTTCGGCGGTCATTGCGGGTATTGCGAGCCCTGCCGCCGCGGCAATCTGGTCGATTGCCGCAATTTGCGCATCCCCGGCATCACTTATGACGGCGGCTATGCCGAGGCGATGATCGCGCCGGCCGATGCGCTGGCGCTGATCCCCGACGAACTCTCGGCCGTTGACGCGGCGCCGCTGCTTTGCGCCGGGGTCGCCACTTTCGACGTTCTGCGCAAAAGCGGGGCGATGGCCGGGGATGTTGTCGCCATTCTCGGCATCGGTGGGCTCGGCCATCTCGGCGTGCAATTTGCGGCTAAAATGGGGTTCCATACCGTTGCCATCGCCCGCGGCGCGGAGAAAGAACCGCTGGCCCGCAAGCTTGGCGCGCATGTCTATCTGGACAGCCAGACCCAGGATGTCGCGGCGGAGCTGACCAAGCTCGGCGGCGCGAAAACAATTCTTGCAACCGTTACCAACGGCAAGGCGATGAGTGCGGTGATCCCGGGCCTGGCTGTGCGCGGCACGCTGGTGGTGGTCGGCGTCGGCATGGACCCGATCGAGGTTTCTGCGCTTGATCTTATCGGCGGCAGCCGCTCGGTCACCGGTCATGCGTCCGGCGCGTCGATTGATAGTCAGGACACGCTGTCGTTCAGCGCGTTGAGCGGGGTGCGTCCGACGATCGAGACCATGCCGCTGGAGCGCGCCGCCGAGGCCTATGACAAGATGATGCGCAATGAGGCTCGTTTCCGGATGGTGCTGACCACCGGCGTTTAAGCTGACGCGAACGCCACCTCGCAGACATCGTTGAAAATGATCTCGCGCGAGGCATGCGCATTGCCGTGCGGGCCGCCGCCCAGGAACTCATGACCGTCGAGTAGATCCCGGGGCCGCCGGCGACCAGAATAAGCAGGCATTCCGGGCCGCCGATGGCAGGCTGAAAGGCTTCCGGATTTGCGCCCTAGGCCTGCCCGCGCATCCGCCGCACCAGACCGACCGGGTTGCCGGCCTTGCGCATCAGCGCGGCTGTGATCTCCGGCCGGTCATAGCCTTCCTGATGCAAGGTCCGCGCAACCCGGTCCGGCGTCGGCAAAATCACCGGCAGCCCGTCAGTTGCGCGTAAGCCATACAGCATCTCCTGCAATTCATCCGCGCTGCCGCCGCGCAGCAGCGCGGAACGCAGATCAGGCGGCGAGGACATGCCGGCCCTGCCATCACAGAAGCATTCGGGATTTCGTACAGGCGGATTTGCAGCCGTTGCATGCGGCCGGAGAGCGCTTCGCCGACAAATCCAAGCAGCTTCGAGGCATCGAAAAAGCTATTGGAAACTAGGGCCAGCCGCAGGCCCGGCACCCCGATATTCGCCGACAACGCGTAAGCCGTGACCGGAACTGCGTTTTCGGCCCGCGGGTTCAGAATGGTGATCTCGGACATCAATCCGTCTCCTTTCCCATTTTCGCGGTTCAGGTTTCGAGTGCTTTCGGCTCCGGGCCGCCGGTAAAAAATCTGCGGCCGACCACGACAAATCCGTACATTGCGAGGTTGATGACAGCCAGGCCGATAAACACGCCGGCAGTGCCGAATTTCTCATAAACGGGCTCGAAGATCAGTAAGCCGATGAGCATGGTCACATAGAAAGCACTGTTCGCCGCCCCCAGCACCGGCCCGCGCTCCGCCTCCGGCAGGCCGCCCAGAATGGCGTAGAGATTGGGAAGCTGCCAGGCGAGGCCAAGCCCAAACACCACAAGGCTTAAATAGGCGCCGACAACCGAGGTTGAACAGCCAAGCAGCACCAGCCCCAACGCCACCACCAGATAGGCAAAGGTCATTGCCCGGAAAATATCGATTCTTTTACGCGCGCGGCCGTAAATTGCCGAGAGCGATCCGCTGACCAATGTTTGCGCGGCAAGCCCGATGGATAATTTCACGGGATCCACCACGCCGACATTATGCATCAAAAACGGGATATAGATTGCCGGCACGAAGGCCAGCAACCCGGTATTAAAGGCCAGTAAAAAATACGGTATGTGGGCCAGGGAAAGCTTCGCTTTCACCACTACCGCCGCCAATGCTGTGCGGGTGCTAACGTCGCGCATCAGCAGTGCCAGCAGGGCGATGGGTAGATAGATCAGATACATCGCAAACGGCATCCGCCAGCCCAACCGCGCCAGATAGCCGGCCGCCGGCAGAAACACGATGTTCGAGACAATGCTGCTGGCGACAAATATGCCCACCCAGGCATTGCGGCGATCGCCCTCCAGCAGTTCGGTGATCATCAATACCGCGACCGTCGAGATGATGGCGCCGGCAAAACCGGCTACCAGCCGGCCGGCAAGCAAGGCATAAATATTGGTAAAAATAAGCCCGCTTGCCCCGGCCACGCCAAACAGCGCCAGGCTGGCCACCAAAATAGCGCGGTGGCTGGTGCGAGTCGCCAGCCACCCGCCGAACGGGCAGCCCACGACCATGGAGATGCCGATGATGCCGAGCAACATCTTCACCAGCTCCGGTCCATGCGGCACGGTGGCGTAGATTCCGGCTATTTTCGGCATCGAAGGCATTAGCGCCCCGAACAGCAAACTTACCGAAGCCGCTGACGCCACCAGCACAATCTTTTCGGCGACGTTTAATTTTGTTTCCTCCATGGGAGGCTTCCTCCTCGGACGTTTTATTGTTTCCTCCGCGATAAATGCGCCGCGCGACGCCTCCATGCTTTCCGCGTTGGCATTATCTCATTTATACCCGAACCCGACGCAAATAGGTAGATATTTCATTTGCCCGCGCCGGCATCGCTGCGCGGCCGTGATTTATCGGGTGGGCCGTAAGCCTTCGATGAGGATATCGATGAGGCGCTGGGCGTTTGCCTGCCAGCCGGGGCCGTTATTTACATTTGCGACGCCCATCAGGGCCCGGAGCAGATCGATGGGGTCGACGTTGAGAACGATGTCGCCGGCGGCAGCCGCGCGCTCCGCCAGATCCGTCATGACGCTCGTCACGGTCGGGCCGGAGGCGGGGGCAGGGGCGGCATTGCCGGTGGCGCCAAGGGCTGCCAGCACAACCTGCTTGGTCGCGATATAATCGACGAACAGCCGCAGCCAGGCGCGCAGCGCATCGAGCGGCGGCAAGGCCAAAGACAGCTGGATGGCGGCCTCGGCCAGCTGTTCGAAGGCGTGCCGGTAGACCTCCGCCAGCAAGGCTTGGCGGGTGGAAAAATGCCGGTACAGCGTACCGATACCGACTCCCGCGCGGCTGGCGATTTCTTCCAAAGCGGCATTCGGCCCACGCTCGGTGAAAACAGCTTTTGCGGCCTCCATCAGCCGGAGCCGGTTACGCTCGGCGTCGGCGCGCGGTCTACGGATGACGGCTTCAGAACTCGGCAAGAAATAACCTTCTTGATAAACGGAGGTGACCTCCGTATATAGCTGGAGACTGCCTCCGGTTTAGACATCAAGCAAGCGGGAAGCAACCTCCAGAAAGGATTTCAGCATGAGCAAAACATTTGGCGCTGCTTCAACCACGGATGAGGTGCTGGAAGGCATCGAGCTGACCGGTAAGCGCATATTGGTAACGGGAGTATCCGCGGGGCTCGGCGTTGAAACCGCGCGGGCGCTTGTGGCGCATGGCGCCGAAGTCGTCGGCGCGGCGCGGGATTTGAAAAAAGCCGAGACGGCGACGGCCAGTGTTCGAAAAGCCGGCAAGGGGTCATTCTCGCTGATCGCGCTCGATCTCGCTTCGCTGGCGAGCGTCCGGCGAGCCGCGGATGCATTGGTGGCCAAGGGAGAAAAATTCGACGTCATCATTGCCAATGCCGGCGTCATGGCCTGTCCGCTTGGCCAAACCGCGGACGGCTTCGAGACGCAATTTGGAACCAATCATCTCGGGCATTTCGTGTTCGTGAACCGGATCGCCAAGCTGCTGCGGCCGGGCGGGCGGCTGGTCAATCTGTCCTCCGCCGGGCACCGCTATTGCGACGTCAACCTTGAAGACCCGAATTTCGAACACACGGAATATGAGCCGTTCCACGCCTATGGCCGTTCGAAAACCGCGAACATCCTGTTCGCCGTAGAGTTCGACCGCAGGCACCGCGACGCCGGCATACGCGCCACGGCCGTGCATCCGGGCGGAATCGCAACGGAGCTCGGACGCTACGCCTATACCAAGCCCGGTGAACTGGAGAAGCGGGCAGCCGAAATAAATGAAGATCTGAAAGCCGCCGGCCTTCCCGCCAATTTCAAACTGAAGTCAGTGCCGCAAGGCTCCGCAACTTCAGTCTGGGCCGCCGTGGTGGCATCCGCGGCCGCTGTAGGCGGCCGCTATTGCGAGGACTGCCACATCGCTGAAGTCGTGACCGATAACGATGCCCCCGTCCTTAGCGGCGGCGTACGGCCGTATGCGGTTGATCCTGAAAACGCCAAGGCGCTTTGGGCGAAGAGCGAAGAAATGGTGGGAGAAAAGTTTTAAGGTAAGCGGTCGCTTTTTGAAAAAAGCTCCGCAAAAACTTTTTTGAATCTGGGGCACGGGCGTTGGTAAGGCCAGCGCCCGTGCTCAGAGTAAAAAAGTCTTTTTGCTTCTTTTTCTTCAGAAAAAGAAGTGCTTCCTTGTGCTTGCCTAACCGCCGGGGTTAATCCAGCCGATATGGCCGTCGGAGCGGCGGTATACGACGTTGAGTTCCCCGTTCTTGGTGTTCCGGAACATCAGCGTCTGCTGAAACGCGAGATCCATATGCATCACCGCGTCGCGGACCGAGAGTGTTTCGATCGCGGTTTCGGTTTCGGCGATGATGGTGGCGGAGAGGGATTCTGACTCTGCGTGGCCGTTTGTCTCGCCGTTGGGCGCGGCGGCGTCGTCGCGCAGAATATATCGCCGGCCGGCTTCCGGCTTGGCGCGCGGGGTGACGTCCCTTGCGTGGTCGTTGACGCGCTGGCGGTAGCGGCGCAGGCGCTTGGCGATATGTTCGGCCGCATCGTCGAAGGCGGCATGGGCGTCGGCGGCTTCGCCTTCCCCGCGCACCGTCACGCCGCGGCCGGCGTGCAGATTGATGTCGCAGGTGAAGAAGCTGCGGGCCTTGCTGAAGGTGACGTTGGCCTCCAGCGCATGGTCGAAATATTTATTGGTTATGGTGTCCATATTACGGGTGACGTGGACGCGTAGGGCGTCCGACAGATCGACTTGTTTTCCTGAGACTTTTAATTGCATTTCGTCATGTCCCCTTGTTGAGGATTTCCGGTCCGAAGGCAGTCACCGCCGGTGCAGTGGAAGCGGGCGGGAAGGTAGCCCAGCACATATCCAGGCGGCTGTAAAATTTATACCGCTTAAGCGGCGGGTAATTTCTCCCGTTTGCGTTGCGCCGAGCCGGGAATACGCAGCGCTTCCCGGTATTTGGCCACGGTCCGGCGGGCGATGGCGATGCCCTCTTTTTGTAATATCTGGGCAACCGCGTCGTCAGAGAGGATGGTAGCGGGTTTTTCCGCGCCGATCAGCGTTTGCACCCGGTGGCGTACCGCCTCGGCGCTATGGGTCTCGCCATTGGCGCCGGACAGCGCGGTGGTGAAGAAAAATTTCAGCTCAAAAATGCCGCGCGGGGTGGCTATGGATTTGTTCGAGGTGACGCGGCTTACCGTGCTCTCGTGCAGTTCCACCTCGGCGGCAATGTCGCGCAAGGTGAGGGGGCGCAGATGGCTGATGCCGTGCCGGAAAAATCCATCCTGACGGCGAACGATTTCAGCCGAGACGCGCAGGATGGTCTGCGCGCGCGATTCCAAAGCTTTCACCAGCCAGCTCGCGCTTTGCATTTGCTCGCTAAGGAATGCACGGGTTTCGCGCGAGGCCGATGTTGTGATCCGGGCGTGAAAACCGCGGCGGATCAATAGGCGCGGCATCGTCTCGGGATTGATTTCAAGCAGCCAGTTGATTTCAAGATTTGGTTTTTCCGCGTCGGGTTTGGGCGGCAGCGCGCGCATCAGCACGTCCGGGATCAAAGGGCGGAGTGGTTCGATTTCATATTGCGCGGCGGGTTTGGGATCGAGCCGCTTTATCTCGGCAATCATGCCGGCGAGGTCTTCGAGGTCAACACCGCAAATCTCGAGCAGGCTGCGCATGTCGCGTCTGGCCAGCAGGTCGAGATTGGCGAGCAGTGCCGCCATTGCGGGATCCAGACGGTTTTTCTCGGCGAGCTGGACTTCGAGGCACTCCCGCAGGTCGCAGGCAAAAATGCCGGTGGGGTCAAAGCGCAGCATGCAGGCGCGGACCTGTTCGATTTGCTCAAGCGGCAGGTTCAAATTGGCGGCGATCGTCTCCGGCGGTTCCGCCAGGCGGCCGGCACCGTCCAGTGCCGCGATCAGCGCGCCGGCAATTGCGCGTTCAACCGGGGCGGCGAAGGCCAGGCGGGCCTGTTGTTCGAGATGTTCGCGCAGGTTCGGCTTGCGGTCACTCAACGTGTCGATAACGCTCCAGCCGTCATCCTCATGACCGCCACGGCCGTTGCCGAAGGAAATGGCGCCGTCAGCGATGCTGCCGGCATCGTAGGTATTGGAAACATCCATATCGAGCGGGGCTTCGGCAGCGCTTGGCAGCATATCGGAATTGACGAAAGCGGCGCTGTCGGTGCCTTCCGGCGACACGGGCGCGCGCTCTTGGCGGTCGAAGACGGCGGGCTGGTCCGGCATTGCGCCGTTATCCGCATGCGCGAGGAGCGGGTTTTTCAACAGTTCATCCTCGATGAACTGGTTGGCCTCGACATTCGAATATTGCAGAAGCTGGATCGCCTGCCGCAGTTGCGGCGTCATTACCAGAGATTGCGTCTGCCGCAGATCGAGACGGGGACCGAGGGCCATGACGCTAGTCGTATATCAAATTTCGTTAATGACCAGCTTCTAATGGCCCGAAAAATGCATGTGTTGAAAAATATTTTTTCAGTATTCGCCTGAATTAAATTTATTGATCAAAAGTTAAATTATTTCAGCGAATTACGAAATAATCTTCACAAATTGAAGTTTAACTTAAAGGCTGAACTTCTCGCCCAGGTAGACCCGCCGGACGTCCTGATGGGCCACAACCTCCTGCGGAACCCCTTCCATTAGCACTTGGCCGTCATGCAAAATATAGGCGCGGTCGATGATCTCAAGGGTCTCGCGCACATTATGGTCGGTGATCAGCACGCCGAGGCCGCGGTGCTTGAGATGGGAAACGAGGTCGCGGATCTCGCCGACGGCGATCGGGTCGATGCCGGCGAGCGGTTCGTCCAACAGGATGTAATTAGGCGCGGTGGCCAGCGCGCGGGCAATCTCAACGCGGCGGCGCTCGCCGCCGGAGAGCGCCAAGGCCGGGGTGCGGCGCAGATGCGAGATGCCGAATTCAGCCAGCAGTCCGTCCAGCATGGCCTCGCGGCGGTCGCGGTCGTTTTCCACCACATCCAATGCCGCCATGATGTTCTGCTCGACCGTGAGGCCGCGGAAAACGCTGGCCTCCTGCGGGAGATAGCCGATGCCGAGGCGCGCACGGCGATACATTGGCAGGCCGGAAATTTCGGCGCCGTCCAGGCTGATGGTGCCGGAATCCGGCTGCACCAGGCCGACGATCATGTAAAAGGTCGTGGTTTTGCCGGCGCCGTTGGGACCGAGCAACCCAACTGCTTCTCCGCGACGGACCCGCAGCGAGACATTGCGGACGACAGGGCGTTTTTTAAACTGCTTGCCCAGGCCGGTGGCAAGAAGGCCGCCTTTATTTTCAATCACGCGTAATTTGTCACTTATCTCTGCATTCATTGCGGAGCCCCGCTATTCGGGACGACGACACCGGAGACCTGGCCGCCAGGACCGGCCAGCAAGGTGGCTACGCCTGTTTTGGTGTTCAGGATAGCGTCGGCGCCGTTCAACTGATTGGGACCGCGAATAATATGCACATCGCCGCCAAGCCGCGCCGTTCCCTTTTCGGGCAGATAGATACCGCGATTACCTGCCGCCATTTCACTGGGGGTGCGGATGACGACATGGCCAATGGCATCCACCTGTTTGAGCTTGCCGCCTTGCCCCAGCATGTCCGGCGGGGCGGAAGGGTCAACAGGCGGGGCGTTGGCGGGGACCACCGCGGGCTCCAGATAGCCGATCAAAATATCGGCGGCGATCGACCGGCCGTCATTGGCGACGATGAGCGCGTTGCCGCGCGCGATCGCCATACGCTTGACCGAATAATACTCGATGGAATCGCGGGCCGTGATGACATCGGTCGGGGTGGTCAGTTTGAGCTTGGCGCCGGTGAGGACCAATACCGCACTGTCCATGCTGTAGACTGCGTGATCGCCGTAAGCGTTGTCGGTCGCGGTGTAGATATGCACATGGCCGACGGCATCGAGCTCGAAAATTTCTGTATCGCCATTATCGAGCGCGGACTCCGGGTCGTTGGCGGAGGCGGCGGCCGGCGCGGCTGCGGCCGGCGCGGCGGAAGCCTGCGCAGCCGGGGCTGGGGCCGGGGCCTGTCCGGGCGGCGTGGCTTTCTTGCGATAATGCGCAATCAGCTGATCGGCGGTTACCGTCACCGCGCCGCGCACCGCTTTGGCATTGCCGGAGGCGATGACCAACTGCTCGGCCTGCTTCCATTCGATGCCGTTGTCGGCCGTGATGTTGATCGGAGAAGCCGTTGCCGCAGGCGCACTCGGCGCCGCAGCAGACTGCGCCGCGGCAAGTCCCGCATGCAACAGAATCGCGGCCAGGGTCGCACAGGCGAGTAATGGGGCAACACGAAACTTCATTGCGCCGCGACGTTCGATGCGGCTGGACCGGCCTCGGCCAGGGTCAGCGCGACCGGGCCGTTGAACATCACGTCGGTGCCGCGCTTGGTGATGGTGAAGCCCTTGGCGGCATTCAGCGTGCCGAACGGCCCCTGGGCTGCGACCGGCGCGGTGCTGTTGGCGGTACCGGCTCTCAAATCAATGGCGGCAGCCGGGGCCGTCAGCATGGTTCCGTCATTACGGTACAGGGTGACATTGCCGTGCAGCTTCAGAAGCTGGGATTTTTGGTTGAACACGCCGGCGTCCGAACGCAGCATCAGCCAGGCGCCGGAGGTAAGCGTGATATCGCCGACCGGTTTGGCCAGCAGCACATCATCCGTGCCCTTCTGATTCGCCTCGTCGGCCGTGAGGGTAAAGGGTTGGCCGTGCTGGTCGACCCCGTGATACTGGGCGTTCTGCATGGTCGACTGCGCATCTGAGGCAGTCGGGCTGTGGGCCTGATAGGTCACGCGGTCGGTTGCCGGGCCGATCCGCAGGTTAGGCGCCACCGCCAGCAGCACCAGCAGCAGCAAAGCGGCGGCCGGCAACAGTCTTTTCAGCCAGGTTATCATCTGGCTCCGCCGCGCGATGCTGGCCGGCGATTGACCGGCCCGGTGCTGGCGCAGGCCATCCAGCAGGCGCTCGCGGGCGGATTGTTGGGCCGGGCTCATGCGATCCCCGCGCGCAGCAGGTCATGAATATGCAGGATGCCGTTTACCATGCCCGCTTCATCGACGACGAATATGGCGGTAAAGGGGCGGCTGGCTGAATTCATTTCCCGCAGCGCTTCGCCGGCCAATGCGTCGGGGGCAATTGTCTTTGGGGAACGGGTCATCACGCTCTCGACGGTCCGGTTGAGCAGATCAGGCCCGATCGCGCGGCGCAAATCGCCATCCGTGAAGACCCCGAGCAGGCGGTTTTGCGGATCGATAACGCCGAGGCAGCCGAACGGCTTGGCGGTCATGATGAGCAGCGCCTTATCCATCGGCGTTTCGGGAGGGACCAGCGGCACTTCCGCGCCGGTGTGCATCAGGTCGCGCACATGCCGCAGCCTGGCGCCGAGCTTTCCGCCGGGGTGGAACTCACGAAAATCATGGGCGGTGAAACCCCGCCTGGCGAGAAGTGCGATGGCCAGCGCGTCGCCAAGCGCCATCTGCATGGTGGTGCTGGTGGTCGGCGCCAGGCCGATCGGGCCGGCTTCCGGGGCAGCGGGCAGGATCAGCGCGACATTGGCCGCGCGTGCGAGCGCGCTGCCGCCGGCGGCGGTGATGCCGACCAAAGGCAGGCCAAAGCGCCGGGCGTGGGAGACCAGATCGGCCAGCTCCGCGGTTTCGCCGGAATTGGAGAGGGCAAGGATGGCGTCGCCGGCGACAATCATGCCGAGATCGCCGTGGCTTGCTTCGGCCGGATGCACGAACAGCGCAGGGGTTCCGGTGGAGGCCAGAGTGGCGGCGATTTTGCGGGCCACATGGCCGGATTTGCCCATGCCGGAGACCACAATGCGGCCGGTGGCGCTGGCCAGAAGGTCAACGGCCATGGCGAAATGCTTGTCGAGTGCGGCGCCTAATGCGGTGATGCCGGCCGCTTCCGTGGCCAGAACATCGCGCGCTACGGCAAGATCTTCAGCCGCCTGGCTATCCGCCAATCCGGGCCTAAAAGGGTGCTGGCCGATATTCATGCCCAAGCTATGACCACCGGGTCAGCGCCGGGTCAACCGATTCGAACGCAACCCAGCGGGGCGATCAGGCGCTGCTATGGCTGAAAATGTCAGGTTCTTCATAGCCTAACAGGTCAAGCTGGCCACGCGCGGGCAGGAATTTGTAACATTCGGTAGCCAAATTCATGCGGGATTCGCGCAACAGCAAGGCGCTCAATTTTTCCCAGATCAGGTGCAGATAGAGCACATCGGAGGCGGCGTAGTTGAGCTGCTCCGGCGTCAGATCGGGCGCGCCCCAGTCGCTGGTCTGCTGCTGTTTGGAGATTTCGATTCCGGCGAGGTCACGGCACAGATCCTTCAATCCGTGACGGTCGGTATAGGTGCGGACCAGCTTGGAGGCGATCTTGGTGCAGATCACCGGTGCGGTGACGACGCCCAGCCCATTATAGAGGGCCGCGATATCGAAGCGCGCGAAATGAAAGAGTTTGGTGACTGCCGGATCCGTCAGCAAGGCTTTGAGGTTCGGGCAGTCCGCGCCCTTGCCGCCGAGTGCCACCGGAATGATCTGCACCAGATGGGCGGTGCCGTCGCCAGCAGAGAGCTGGACCAGGCAAAGCCGGTCGCGCCTGGGATCAAGGCCCATGGTTTCGGTGTCGATGGCGACCATCGGACCGAAGCTGATGCCGGGCGGCAGGTCGTGGCGATGAAAATGAATATTGGGGCTGTTCATGCGCTTAGCTTACCAGCCTCCGGCCTTGTATTGGGATCAATTTCATTGATCCGTTTTCGAACGATTTAGTTTGGTGCCCAGGAGAAGACTCGAACTTCCACAACCTTTCGGTCACAGGTACCTGAAACCTGCGCGTCTACCAATTCCGCCACCAGGGCATGGTGTTTAGCCAAGAGAGGGCGCCGTGTAGCCCTGGGCGGCGGCACCGTCAAGGCGGGGAAGGCGCTATCCACGCCGCGGCTAAGGCACAGAGTAATAAAAGCCTTTTGGTTCTTTTTCTGCAGAAAAAGAACTGCTTGCCTTGCGCAATGCAGAACGTACAACCGATGCAAATCGAAAAGGTGCGGATATGGCGATGACGCGGAAGGTGGCGACGGTTTTTGGCGGCTCGGGTTTCATTGGCCGGCATGTGGTCAGCCGGCTCGCGGCGCGCGGTTACATCGTCAGGGTGGCAGTGCGCGATACCGAGGCCGCGCTGTTTCTGAAGCCGATGGGCGGCGTTGGCCAGATAGTGCCGCTGTACGCACCGGTCGCTCGGGAGGATCTGGTGGCGTCCGCGGTTGCGGGCGCCGATGTCGTCATCAATTTGACCGGCATTTTAAGTGAGGGCCGGAAGGGGGATTTTTACCGCGTACATGAAGAGGGCGCGGGGCGCATTGCGCGGATGGCCGCCGCCGCCGGTGCGGCGAATCTCGTGCATGTCTCAGCCATTGGCGCCGATGGCGCGAGCCCCAGCGATTACGGTCGCAGCAAGGCGTTGGGCGAGAAGGCCCTGCTCGCCGCTTATCCGAAGGCGGTGGTCCTGCGGCCCTCGATCCTGTTCGGGCCGGAGGATCAGTTCTTCAACCGTTTTGCAGCGATGGCCATGATTTCGCCGGTGATCCCGATTACCGGCGCCGCCACCAAGTTTCAGCCGGTTTACGTGGGAGATGTCGCGGATGCGATCATGGCTGCCGCAGCCGGCGGCAAGGCGGCCGGGAAGATATTCGAGCTCGGCGGGCCGGACGTGAAGACATTTCGAGAACTTATTGATTATATGCTAAAAATAATTCAACGGCATCGGAGAATTATCGACCTTCCGGTGTCGTTGGCCAAGTTTAATGCCTTATTTCTGGAGCATCTTCCGGGAAAATTACTCACGCAGGACCAGATAAAACTGTTGCGGCGCGATAATATAGTTGCACCGGGAGTGCCTGATCTTGCATCATTAGGTATCACGGCAACGCCGATGGACATGGTTCTGCCGAACTATCTGTCCAGATTTTACTCAGCTGGCCGAAGCGCACTCATTTATCGGGTTTAGGTCGTAAAACGGACCTAGTTTATACGTTCTGCGCCTTTTTTGGAATAAAACATTCAAAAAAGGCCTAATATATGGCATGAAGTGTGTCCTATATTGCAAAAATTGCTGGTATTCCGCGGAAAACCGCGTTAATAGATCGTTGACGAGTTGGTGCGGCGGAAGCTGAGCCGATGCTCGCGTGAGTTGCGCTGAACACCTTTGCCTTAAGGAGCCGACCATGGCTGAACGCATGCTGCAATTTACGCATCTGCCGCAGAAAACCCCTGAAAAACGCGTCATCGGTCAGCGTAAGGCTGATTTCGACGAGATCTATAAACGGTTCGACGTGTTGGCGGCGAAGGAGCAATCCAGCCGTTGCAGCCAATGCGGCATCCCGTTCTGCTCGATCCATTGCCCGCTCTCCAACAATATCCCCGATTGGCTGAAACTGACCGCTGAGGGCAGGTTGGAGGAGGCTTATGAAATCTCATCGGCCACCAACACCTTCCCGGAAATCTGCGGCCGCATCTGCCCGCAGGACCGGCTGTGCGAAGGCAATTGCGTCATCGAGAAGGGCTTCGAGAGCGTCACCATCGGCGCCGTGGAACGCTACATCACCGATACCGCGTTTGAGAACGGCTGGGTGAAACCGATCACCGCTGAACGGGAACTCTCATATTCCATCGGCATCATCGGCGCCGGCCCGGCCGGGCTGGCCGCAGCCGAGGCGCTGCGTAAACGGGGCTACAAGGTCACGGTATATGACCGGCACGACCGCGTCGGCGGCCTGCTGATCTACGGCATCCCTGGCTTCAAACTGGAAAAAAGCATCGTCATCCGCCGCACCAAATGGCTCACCGACGGCGGCGTCGCATTCGAGCTGAATGCCGATATCGGCGGCAAAATCAGCTTCGCCGAATTGCGCGAACGCCACGACGCCGTGCTTATCGCAACCGGCGTGTATCAGCCGCGCGAGCTGACCGGTCCCGGCTCCGGCCTCGCGGGTATCGTGCCGGCGCTCGACTATCTCATCACCTCCAACCGCCAGGGCCTGGGCGATCACGTGCCGGATTTCGATTCCGGTTTGCTGAACGCCGCCGGTAAGCGCGTCGTCGTCGTCGGCGGTGGCGATACGGCAATGGATTGCGTGCGCACCGCCATCCGGCAGGGCGCCAAATCCGTCACCTGCCTGTACCGCCGCGATAAAGTGAACATGCCGGGCTCATTGCGCGAAGTGAGCAACGCCGAGGACGAAGGCGTGGTCTTCGAATGGCTGGCGGCACCGGAAGCCTTCCTCGGCGATACCACCGTCACCGGCGTGCGCGCGATCCGCATGCATCTCGGTCTGCCGGACGCATCGGGCCGCGCATCGGTGGACCCCATCGCCGGCAGCTCCTTCACCCTTGAAGCCGACATCGTCATCAAGGCGCTCGGCTTCGATCCGGAAGACATGCCGAAAGCCTTTGGCCAAAAAGACCTGACCGTCACCCGCTGGGGCACGCTGAAAACCGACCCGAAAACCTTCATGACGGCACT
>JAMFSE010000119.1 GCA_026225115.1 Rhodovastum atsumiense | reverse complement strand
TAGCTGTAGAGAATCAAGGCTTGCGCGGCAATGATGGCCCCGCCAAGTTCGGGCGATGGAGGGGTCGCATGTTTGATTTGATCATTCGCAAGGCGAATTTGCCGGATGGGCGGACCGGGATCGATGTCGGGATTTTGGGTGAGCGGATTGCGGCGGTGGAGGCTGGGCTTGAGGGCACGGCCGGGCGCGAGATCGATGCGGCGGGGCGGCTGGTTTGTCCGCCGTTCATTGATAGCCATGTGCATCTGGATTCGACGCTCAGCCTGGGGCTGCCGCGGCTGAATGAGAGCGGCACGCTGCTGGAGGGGATTTCGCTCTGGGGGGAGCTGAAACCTTCGCTGACGCAGGAGGTGATTTATCAGCGGGCGCGAAAGTTGTGCTTCTGGTCGATGGCGCGCGGCACGCTGGCGATAAGGAGCCATGTGGATATTTGCGATGACCGGCTGCTGGCGGTGGATGCGCTGGTGGCGTTGCGCGAAGAGATGAAACCGTATCTGGATATTCAGCTCGTGGCGTTTCCGCAGGATGGTTATATTCGCTACGGCAAGTCGCCGGAGAATCTTTTGCGGGCGCTGGATAAGGGGGTCGATGTCGTCGGCGGGATTCCGCATTTCGA
The DNA here is from genome assembly GCA_026225115.1 of Rhodovastum atsumiense. Lineage (GTDB taxonomy): Bacteria > Pseudomonadota > Alphaproteobacteria > Acetobacterales > Acetobacteraceae > Acidocella > Acidocella atsumiense_A. The sequence goes on along the minus strand of JAMFSE010000119.1, from coordinate 70,319 downwards.
GGCGACCATGGCGGATGGGGCTTTGAGCGTTGCGCAGTTGGTGCGGATTGCAGCGGAGCGCGGGTTGCAGGTCGATATGCATTGCGATGAGAGCGATGATCCGCTGTCGCGGCATATCGAGACGCTGGCGGCGGAGACGGTACGGCATCGGATGCATGGGCGGGTGACGGGGTCGCATCTGACGTCGATGCACAGCATGGATAATTATTATGTGAGCAAGCTGATCCCGTTGATTGCGGAGGCCGGGGTGGCGGCGGTTGCCAATCCGCTGATCAATATCACGCTGCAGGGGCGGCACGATACTTATCCGAAGCGCCGCGGGATGACGCGGGTGAAAGAGTTGATGGCGGCGGGGGTGACGGTTTCTTTCGGGCATGATTGCGTGATGGACCCTTGGTATCCGATGGGGAGTCACGACATGCTGGAGGTGGCCAATATGGCGCTGCATGTGGGGCAGATGACGGGCGTGGAGGAAATAAAATCCTGTTTTGCGGCGGTGACGGAGAATGCGGCGAAGGTGCTGAATTTGGAGAATTATGGGATTGCGCCCGGAAAGAATGCGGATTTGATTGTGCTGCAGGCCGGCGATGCGATTGAGGCGATAAGGTTGCACGCGGAGCGGTTGTTTGTGATCCGGCGCGGCAAGATTTTGGCGGAGACTGCACCGAGGGTGGCGCAAGTGCATTTGGGCGGTGAAGCGAAAAGCCTTGATTTTACCAGGGCTAATTTAGATTTGGTTTGAGCCGGCAGGGAGCCGGTGGGATAGAGCGACGAGAAGTCGTGGATGCCGGCCTGCGCCGGCATGACGGGGGTGGGGGCGGTGCGGGCCCCGAGTAGAAAAGTTTTTGCGGAGCTTTTTTCAAAAAGCGGCCGCTTCCTTGAAAGGGCAAAGCCATGCAGCAGACAATTTTAGTGACTGGCGCGACGGCGGGATTTGGCGCGGCTTTTGCGCGGCGGTTTGTGAAGGATGGCCACCGGGTGATTGCGACCGGCCGGCGGGTGGAGCGGCTGGATGGGTTGGCCAAGGAACTGGGCGAGGGGTTGCTGCCGGCGCCGCTGGATGTGACGGATGCGGGCGCGGTGGCGGGGTTTGTGGATGCGCTGCCGGCGGGTTGGCGGGAGATTGACGTGCTGGTGAATAATGCCGGGCTGGCGCTTGGGCTGGGTCCGGCCTGGGAGGCTGATCTGGCAGAGTGGGACCAGATGGTTGCGACCAATATTTCCGGGGTGATTCATGTGACGCGGGCGGTGCTGCCGGGGATGGTGGCGCGCGACCGGGGGGTGATTTTGAATCTGGGGAGTATTGCCGGGACGTATCCGTATCCGGGCGGCCATGTTTATGGCGCGACGAAGGCGTTTGTGGAGCAGTTTTCGTTGAATTTGCGGGCTGATCTGGTGGGCAAGAATATTCGGGTGACGAGTATTGAGCCGGGCATGGTTGGCGGGAGCGAATTCAGCGCGGTGCGGTTTAAGGGGGATGAGAAGAAAGCCGCCGATGTTTATAAGGGCGCGCGGCCGCTGACGCCTGAGGATATTGCCGAGACGGCTTCGTGGATTATCGGGTTACCGGCGCATATGAACGTTAATCGGATTGAGTTGATGCCGGTTTGTCAGGCGAGTGCGCCGTTGGCGATTAAACGCAAGGAATGACTTGCCTTGCACGCAAGGCGCGTGCAGCATGCAACCTATGCGGGTATTTGTGTGAGCATCGCGCGGGTTCAGAGTTTTGCGTTCGCCGGTATCGAGGCGCAGCCGGTTGAGATTCAAGTGCAGATATCGTCGGGGTTGCCGGCGTTTTTGATGGTGGGACTGCCGGATAAGGCGGTGGGCGAGGCGCGGGAACGGGTGCGGGCGGCGTTGACGGCGATGGGGCTGGCGCTGCCGCCAAAGCGGGTTCTGGTGAATTTGGCGCCGGCTGACATGCTGAAAGAGGGCAGTCATTTTGATCTGCCGGTGGCGCTGGCGGTGCTGGCGGCGATGGATGTGCTGCCGCGCGAGGAATTGGCGCTGTTTGCGGCGCTGGGCGAGCTTTCGCTGGATGGGCGGATCATGTCCGTGGCGGGCGTGTTGCCGGCGGCGATTGCGGCCGGGGCGCGGGAGCTGGGGCTGATCTGTCCGGAGGCGCAGGGGCCGGAGGCCGGATGGGCCGGCGAGCTTGAGGTGCTGGCGGCGCCGGATTTATTATCGCTGATCAATCATTTTCGCGGCACGCAGATGCTGGCGCCGCCGGCTGCCGGGAGGCTCGGCGGCGGGTTCAAGACGCTGGACCTGGCGGATGTGCGGGGCATGGAAACTGCCAGGCGGGCGCTCGAGATTGCCGCGGCCGGCGGGCATAATCTGCTGATGATCGGGCCGCCGGGCGGCGGCAAGACCATGCTGGCGGCGAGGCTGCCGGGGCTGCTGCCAGATTTGCAGCCGCGCGAGGCGCTGGAGGTCAGCATGGTGCATTCGGTGGCAGGGTTATTGGAGGAAGGCCGGCTGGTGACGCGGCCGCCGTTTCGGGAGCCGCATCATTCGGCCAGCATGGCGGCGATCAGCGGCGGGGGAAATCGCGCCAAGCCCGGCGAGGTATCGCTCGCGCATCGGGGTGTGCTGTTCATGGATGAGCTGCCGGAATTTCCCCGCGCCACGCTGGAAGCTTTGCGGCAACCGCTGGAGGCGGGGCAGACGACGGTAGCCCGGGCGGCGGCGCATATTACCTATCCGGCGCGGTTTCAGCTGGTCGCGGCGATGAACCCCTGCCGCTGCGGCTATCTGGGGGACGCACCGCGGGAATGCGGGCGGGCGCCGCGCTGCGGCGAGGAGTATCAGAGCAAGATCAGCGGGCCGTTGCTGGACCGGATTGATTTGATTATCGAAATATCGCCGGTTACGCCTGCGGAATTGTCGCGCGCGCCGGCCGGCGAGGCGAGTGCAACGGTGGCGGAACGGGTGGCGGCGGCGCGGGCGATGCAGCGTGAGCGCTATGGGGCCGAGGGCGCGATGACGAATGCGGAGGCGCATTTGCGGGAGATCGGGTTAACGCCCGAGGCAAAGGCGTTTGCGGAATCGGCCACGACGAAGCTGCGGCTTTCCGCCAGGGGTTTTACCCGCACGCTGCGGGTGGGGAGGACGATCGCCGATTTGGCCGGGGTGGAGATTGTTCAGCGCGCGCATATCGCGGAGGCGCTTTCCTACCGGCACCGCGTAGCTGGGCGTTCCGTTGCGGTGAGCGGGTGAGAATTGGTTTTACTTGGTGATTTTCGAGGACAGGCGTGACCGGCTGGCTTTGCCGCCTTGCGGAAAATTGCGCGCTGCGTGTTGCCTGAAATCATCGGCGGCCATTGGTTTGCCGAAGTAATAGCCCTGGCCCTCGTCGCAGCCATCACGCAAAAGCGCTGCTGCCTGCTCCGGGGTCTCAATACCCTCGGCGGTGATGGCGATGCCGAGCGTGGCGCCGAGGCCGATGACATAGCGCACGATGGCGGCGTCGGCATGGCTCTCGCAGATCGCCAGGGTAAACCCGCGGTCTATTTTCAGGCGCGAGACCGGGTAGCGGGTGAGCATGGAGAGCGAGGCGAAGCCGGTGCCGTAATCGTCGAAGGCGATGCCGACGCCGAGCGCGCGCAGTTGCTGCAGCGGGCCGATGACCTCGTCCTCGTGGCGCAGGATGATGTTTTCGGTGATCTCGATTTCCAGCGCCTGCGGCGGCAGGTTGGTTTTGGTCAATGCCGACTGCACCCATTCGACCAGATTGCCGGCGCGGAACTGCGCGCCGAACAGATTGACGCCCATGCGGAAATCCGGGCCGAAGGTTTTGCGCCAGATTGCCGCCTGGGCGCAGGCGGTCTCGATCACCCAGGCGCCGACGCGGGTGCTGAGGCGGCCGATTTCCAGCGCCGGCAGAAAATGTTCCGGCAGCAGCAGGCCTTGCGTGGGGTGGCGCCAGCGCAACAAGGCTTCGGCGCCAGCGAGGCTGCCATCCGACAGCCGGACCTGCGGTTGGTAGAAGAGTTCGAACTCGCCATATTCGAGCGCCTGATGCAGTTCGGTGTCGCGCAGGACCTTGCCCTCGGCGACCGCGCGCAGGCCGGGATGGAAGACGCGGGCGCAATGGCGGCCCTCCGCCTTGGCCTGGTACAAAGCGAGATCGGCATAGGCGAAGAGCTGGCCGGCATCGGCGCTGTGCAAGGGCGAGATGGCGATGCCGATGCTGGCGCCGATGTTGATGGGCAGCGCATCGAACTGCACCGGCTGGGTGATTTCCATGATCAGCCGGTCGGCGACCGCGATCGCCGCCATGGGGTCGGCGGTATGGGTCATCAGAAGTGCGAATTCGTCGCCGCCGATGCGCGATGCGGTATCCAACTCACGCGCGGCGCGCAGCAGGCGGGAGGCGACGATGCGCAAGACTTCGTCGCCGGCGATGTGGCCCAGCGTGTCGTTGACGAATTTGAAGCCGTCCAGATCGATCAACAGCAGGCAGCAGGGCTGGCCGGCGGCGGTGAGTTCCGCCAGGCGGGTGCGCAGCACGTCGCGGTTGAAAAGCCCGGTCAGGGAGTCGCGCTGGGTGAGTTTGAGGAGCTTGGCCTCATGGGCGTCGCGCTCGACGATGTAGTCGCTGACGGCCTGCAGTTCGGCGCGCTTGGCCTGCGTGCTGCTGCGCCAGATCTGCGCGCTGTTGAAGACGAAGAAGAAGGTGCCGAGGACGATGATGATGCAGATGAGCGGCGATGGGATGCCGTTGATCAGCACGCCGGCGACCGGCAGGATGGCGAGATAGATGACGCAGGGGGTGAAGGAGGCGATGAAAGCCGGGCGGCAGCCGATGGAATTGACCGCCGCGCCGAGCGCCGTGCTGGCCAGTAGATAAACGGCGCAGACCTCGCCCCAGCTGCCCATTTTGAGGAGTGCGAGCATCGCCGGTGAAGTGTAGATGGCGACGCCGCAGGCCATGATGCCGAGCGCCATGGCCCTGCCGATCCCGGCGTCCTGGAACGCTTTGGGACTGCGGTAGATGGCTGCCTCGGCGACCTGCAGGGCGAAATAGGGTGCGGCATAGGCCAGGGACCAGGCCCAGCCGATCGTTGGCACGCAAGCAGCCATGAGCAGGGTCCAGATGCCGAGGCGGGTACCGACCTGCTTGCGGCGCTTTACCAGAACATCGCTCATGTTCACGGCGCCTGTGTTCAGTATTTCCTGATTTATGGTGATCTCCGCCGATAGGGTGGCCCGGGGATTGGAGTCGTGGGCGCATCATTCTGAGCATGGCGGCGATTCGGGCACAAGTTACTTGGCGGCGTTGGCGCGTTAGAAATGCTAATATGGGTCGGGGGGATTCGTGCCGCGGTGTGTTGCGAATATGCCGGCGCCTATTTCGATGCGGTTCCCGGGGCTGCGGCACCCGCCAAATTAAGGATGTTTGTGACCGCTGCGTTAAATCGGGCGGGGGTGTTGTCTTTTGCAACGCGCGACAGAGCGTTGCCGCGCAGGTCACTCCAGGTCCGTTCCGAGCGATAGAGATGGGCGATTTGGGCGGCGAAGTTTTTTGCGTCGGAAACCGGGGCCGCGAGTAGGTTGAATCCGTCTTGCCATTGCAGCTGGGCGGCCAGGAGATCGGTGGCGACGATTGGCAGGCCGAGGGCGGCGGATTCGTAGAGTTTGTAGGGGGTGCCGGCGGCGAAGCGGGTTGGGGCGATAAAGAGCCGATGGCGGTTGTACAATGGGCGCAAATCCGTGGCGCGGCCGTGGATTTTGATGTGCGGGTGGCCGGCGAAGCAGCTGAGGTCGATTGCGGGTGCGGTATGGCCGACCACGGTGAGCAATGGTATCTCGCGCATTAGTGCTGCGAGCGCGGGCAGAATTTCGTCGGCGTAGTAATGCAAAGCGTCGAGATTGGGGCTGTCGGGCTGGTGGATGGCGGCGACGAAGAGCAGGCCTTCGCGGGCGGCAAATGAATTTGGGGTGGGGTCGGGCGCGCGCATGGTGCCAAGGACGGAGATTGCGGGGAAACCGAGATGGTGAAGCTGATCTGCTTCCGCCGGATTGACGGCGATGAGGTGGCGGCAGGGTGCGGCGTAGGAAAATTCTTCGCGTAGTTTTGCGTTGAAGTCGAACGGGGTGGAATTCAGTGCGGCACGGGCGGCATCGCGTGTGGTGGCGATGGCTTCGGTGTCGAGAATGAGTGGGATGCAAGCGGGATCGATGCCGGCGGCAAGCAGGATGGGCAGGATGCGGTTGAGGTTATGGGTTCGGGAAATCCAGATGCAATCGTAATAGGTTACGCTCATTTCCAGGAATTCCGCGAGGCCGGTGATGTTTCGGTCGTGGAGAATTTCGACGGTGTCCGGAAAATCACCGTGGAGACTCATGATGTCGTAGGGGGCGGGGTTTAATGGGAAGACGGAGACGCTGTGGGTGGCGGCGATGGCGCGGATGATGTCGTTGGCGCGGACATAGCCGGAGCCGAGGCGGCGGAGCGGAACTATGTCTTCGACGAAGAGGATGCGGCTGCGGGCGTTTTGCGGCGAACGGGCGAGCAAAGTGTTTTGCGGCGTTGTTTGAAGTTTTTGCCGCAGGTATTTTTCGTGTTTGCGGATAAAAATTTTCTGGCCGCGTTGCATCAGCGCCTGCGATGCCTGGGTGCTGGCGGCGCTGCCGTATTCGAGATGATGGATGACAACGGCGGGGTCGTAGACCACGCGGAAGCCGGCGGCGGCGATGCGCAGGCATAGATCGACATCCTCGTAATAGGCCGGGCTGAAATCCGGGTCGAAGCCGCCGAGTTGCTGGATGATGGCGGTGCGGCAGAGCAGGAAGACGCCGGAGCAGAAATCAACGTCGCGGGTGAAATTTGCTTCCGGCGCCAGCGCGGATGCGTCGCGCATGTAGCCGGAGACCGTGCCGTCATGCCAGATGATGGAGCCGGCTTCCTGCAGCCGGCCGTGGGCGCGGATGATTTTGCCGCCAACGGCGCCGATGCGGGGCTCCGATTGCAGGCGGGTGATGGCGGACGCGATGGCGGCATGACCGAGTTCGACATCGTTATTGAGGAAAAGGGTTTGTGTCGTTGTGACCTGCTGCAAAGCGAGATTGGCGGCGCGGAGATAGCCGATGTTTTGCGGTAACAGGGTGATTTTTGCGCCGGTTAGATAGTCGCCGATGCGCGGCGAGTCGTCGGTGGAGGCGTTGTCGATGATGATGAGTTCGATGGCGCCTGGGTAATTGTCGCGCAGCGCGCAGAGGGAGAGCATCGTCAGTTCGAATTTTTCGAACAGGACCATGATGACCGAGAGCGCGGGTTCGGATTGCGGCGTGAAATCCAGTTTGCGGCGGGCGAATAGCGCGAGGTTGGTTCGGGCTTTGCGGATGAATAATTGCTTGGCGGCGGCCTCGGTGATTTCCGGTTGTGCGGGGAACGGCGTGGCGCTGAGGCCGGCCTTCGCGCCGATGCCGCGCAGATGGGCGAAGGCGTCGCGCACCAGGCCGGTGTTGAGGTCGTTTTGAACGGTTGTATGGGCGGTACGGTAATAGGCGAGATCGATATCCGGGCTGGGGCGGCGGAGTTCGAAGGCGCCCAATTGCAGAAAATGATGGTAGAAATTGCGGAATTTTCCCGATGCGACGAGGTGGCGGGCGTCCGGGTTGTTGTCGCGATAGTAGGATACCGAAAATTCCGGGACCGGGTCATTTTCGTTGCTGGACAGGTAATGTTCCAACGCCGAGCCGGCCCCCTGCTCTTCCATTTCGGCGCTGACGGCCGGGTTGTTTTCGATGTACCAGACTGGGTCGAAATAGATCGAGGGTGGATATTCGGCGGCATCGCTTTGCAGCCGCGCCAGGTAATGGGTGAAGGGCAGTTCGATGCCGGCGGCGCCAGCGGCGACGGCGTTCTTTAGGTAGAAGCGGCTGTCGAATAACAGATGCGCCGAACGGTGTTCACGCTGGCCTGAACTCAAATAATGGTCGTACCGGCCGTGGAACAGATGCACGTCGAGGTTTTCGAGCGCCATGTCCTCATGCATGGCGGCGTAATGCGCGTCATCGAACAGCCAATGCGGCGAGAGGCTGCGATGACCGTATTGGCAGAAATGATCGAAGCCGGAACGGTAATGGCCGGCCGCCACCAGGACGGCGATGTCCGGATTGGCGGATAGATAATATCGCTCGTCAAACAGAAAACTCGGCGAATTTCCGGCGCGGCAGCCGGATTGCAAATAATGGGCAAGCAGGCCCGGTGCATCACCGGAAAGCTGATATTTGTTCGAATACCAATCCGCGTCGAACACCGCCCACGCAGGCTTGATCGGGCAAGAGGCGTCCAACAAGGCAGCAGCGGGAAGCGGCATTTGCGTTCCAGAAAGTTCTTTTTTGAAAAAAAGAACCAAAAAACTTTTGGTACCCGGGGCATGCGCGCGATGACGCCAACGCCCATGGCCCGGAGGACAAAGTCTTTTTGCTTCTTTTTCTTCAGAAAAAGAAGATGCTTCATTCTAGCTTAAGTTGAAAGCGGATTCTTCCCAATCGCGCTTAGCGCTGCCCAGGCGGTGGGGGATAGGGCGGGGCGGCGGTAATAGTTGAAGGCGACGGGCGCTTGGCCGGGTGGGGGCGGGCCGACGGTCAGGCCGGTGGAGAGGCTATCTGTGGTGGCGGCGTAGATATAGCCGGAGGGGGAGATTTGTTGGGTGATGGTGGCGAGGAAAGCGGTGGATTTGGGGGGTGGAAGGGCCAGAGCGGCGAAGGCGGTGCCTTCCGGCCAGATGGTTGCGCTGGCGGTGGAGAAGCCGATGCCATTGCCGTGTTGCAGGGCGGTGATGGCGGTGGCGGCGGATTCGGGGCTGCCTAGGCCGGCGAGGTAGGGCCAGATTCCGGCGTCGGCGGCGAGGAGCGGGTTGGGTGCGCCGTCGGGGGTGGTACCGGCGTTAAAAAGCCTGGTTTGGGGGTTGAACATGGCGCGGACGAAGCCGGCGGCGTGGGCGGCGTCCGCAGAGCGGCCGAGTTTGGTGAAGGCGGCGAAGAGATCGGTGTTTTGCTCGGTGCTTTGCCAGGTGAGTTTTTGCGGGTCGGGTTCGAAGCCGTAGAAGCCGCCGTAATAGCCGGCGGGGGCTTTGAGGTTGGCGTTCAGCCAGTCGGCGGCGCGGTTGGCGGGGGCGGTGTAGCCCAGCGCGGCCCAGAGGAGGATTGCCCAGGCGATCGGGCCGGTTTGGGAGCCGGCCTGGTAGGGGTCTTCCTGCCAGGCGTTGGTTTTTGTGCTCCACCAGCCGGGGAGTTTTGCGGGTATTGTCATGAGGCCGGCCTGGTAGGCGTTGCGCAGGCGGCCGTCCTGCCAATGGCGGTCGTGGGTCTGGGCGAGGACCAGCGCGTCGCCGATGCGGGCGGCGGCCGGGCGGTTGCCGGCGGCCAGCAGTGCCAGGCCGGCCAAGGCATTGTCGTAGACATAGGCGGCGTTGGCCTGCGTTAAGTCAAAATCGGTCGCGGCTGGGCCGGTTTCGGTGATGTAGCTGGCGAGCAACGCCGGGCCGGGGCGGATGGCGGCGAAGGCGGATTGGATGGCGGTGGTGCAGCGCGCGCCCAAGGCGTCATCGCGCGCGAAGGCGGCGGCGGGCGCCAGGGCGGCGCCCGCCAGGAAGATGCGTCTAAACACGGGATGGAGACTTAGAGATAATGCTCCGCCAACGGCGCAAAACCGTTGAAATTCTGGCTGGCATAGCTGGTGACATAGGCGCCGGTGTCGTGGATCAACACCCTGTCGCCGGCGGCGAGATCCAGCGGCAGGCGGTAGGGGGTTTTTTCGTACATCACGTCGACGCCGTCGCAGCTTGGGCCGGCGAGAACGACCGGGCCAGTGACGCCATTGCCCGCGGTGATGCGGTAGCGGATGGATTCGCCTTCGGTTTCGGCCAGGCCGCCAAAGCGGCCGATGTCGAGATACACCCAGCGGCGTTCGTCTTCCGGGATGCGGCGGCAGACCAGGATGGCTTCGGCCGCGACGACGCCGGCGTTGCCGACCATGGCACGGCCGGGCTCGATCAGCATGTCCGGCAGGTCGTTGCCGAAATGCTCGGTCATGGCGTGCATGATCGCGGTGCCGAATGTGTCGTTATCGGGCACGTCGTCCTGATAGCGGATCGGGTAACCGCCGCCGAGGTTGAGCATTTTGAGCTCGAGGCCCGCGGCTTTCAGGTCGGTGAAGAGCATGGCGACCTGGGCGATGGCCAGTTCATAGGCAAGGGTGCCGGTTTGCTGGCTGCCGACGTGGAAGGACAGGCCGTGCGGGATGAGGCCGAGCGTCGGCGCTTCCAGCATCAGTTCGCGGGCGCGGTCGATCGTCGTGCCGAATTTTTTCGACAGCGGCCATTCGGCGCCGACATTGTTGACCGCGATCCGGCAATAGACTTTGGCGCCGGGCGCGAACTGCGCGATTTTATGCAGCTCCTCGGTAGAATCAAAGGCGTAGAGCGGCACGCCGTGTTTATGGGCGGCGGCGATGGCGGAGGGTTTTTTCACCGTGTTGCCGAAGCTGATGGCGTCGGCGGGCGCGCCGGCGGCGATGCATTCGTCGATTTCCTGGATGCTGGCGGCATCGAAACAGGAGCCGAGGCCGGCGAGCAGGCGCAGAATCGGGGCGGCCGGATTGGCCTTCACCGCGTAGTAGATTTTGGCTGCCGGCAAGGCCGTGCGCAACGCCCGATAGTTCTCGGCCACGCGGTCGAGGTCGAGCACGAGGCACGGCGTGGCAGGGGCGGATTGCCCGAGGAAAGCGGCGACTTTGGGGGTCATCACAACAAGCCTTTTCTTCAGATGGCCCGCCTTCGATAAGCGACGGGCATGGGTTACAAAACGGTCCAACGAACCAGCCACAGCGGGGGTGCCCCCATAGTGCTGCCAGAACGCTTGACGTCGTTGCGTAACCACGATCCGAAAATGTGGCAGAGGCACGTGCGTTGCTGCGTGCGGGGGAAATAGAGTCAGCGCGTTGAAAACGCAAGTGAATTTTTGGGAGAGGAAGGGAAGCGGTTCTTTTTTGAAAAAAAGGCGCCGCGCCCGCGGAACCAAAAAACTTCTTTTGTTCTGGGCATGGGTTGTGGCGGCGGCAGCGCCATCCTACGGGACATGGGGCGTGGCTGGCTGGGCGGGCGTAAAAGATGGGTTGCTTCGCTGCGCTCGCAATGACGGCTGAGAGGGTGGGCTAGGCCGGCGCAAGCTCCAGTGGCCCGTATTAAAAGAAGTCTTTTGGTTCTTTTCTTCAGAAAAGACCGGCTTCTTTGCTGGCTGTCGCCAAATTGCAACGTATTGCAACGGCCCCTGCCCTTTGGCGGCTGCGAGGGCTATTGTAACAGATATGGAAACCATGCCGCATATTTTAGTGGTCGATGATGACCGCGAGATTCGTGATCTGCTCGCTAAATTTCTGGAACGTCAGCGCCTGCGGGTGACTTCAGCGCGGGATGGCAAGGAGGCCAGGCGGGCATTTTTGAATGGGCATTTTCAGCTGGTGGTGCTGGATTTGATGATGCCGGGCGAGGATGGGCCGGAGCTGGCGCGCTGGCTGCGCAATGAGAGCAGTGTTCCGATTATCATGCTGACGGCGATGGCCGAGGAGACCGACCGGATTATCGGGCTGGAGCTGGGGGCGGATGATTACGTCACCAAGCCGTTCAATCCGCGCGAGTTGCTGGCGCGGATCCGGGCGGTGCTGCGGCGGACCGGCGAGGGCGAGGATAAGAGCCATGAGGGCGGCGCCAAGACCTATAAATTCTCCGGCTGGCTGCTGGAGACGGCGCGGCGGCGGTTGCTGGATCCGGCTGGGATAGAGGTGGCGATTACCGGCGGCGAGTATGAGTTGCTGGTGGCGCTGCTCGACCGGCCGAATCGGGTGCTGACGCGCGATATGCTGCTGGATTTGTTGCGCGGCCGGCAGGCCGGGCCGTTTGACCGGGCGATCGATGTTGCGGTGTCGCGGTTGCGGCGCAAGCTGGAAGATGATGGCCGCCATTCGCAGTTGATCAAGACGGTGCGCGGCGGCGGCTATGTGTTGTCGACGCCGGTTGAGCGCAATTGAAACTCGCCATCCTGCCCCGTAGCCTGGCAGGACGCACCGCGCTTATTCTGCTTATTGGCTTCGCGCTGATCCAGATGCTGGGTTTGGTGATCCACACGTTCAACCAGATCAATCTGGCGCGGATTGAGGAAGAGCGGGAAGTGGCGACCCGGGATGTTATTATCTACCGGCATATTGCCTTGGCGCCGGTGCAGGAACGCGGCGCGCTGGTGGCGCGGGAGCCGATGTCGCACGGCACCACCGTTGCGTTGGGAGGTCCGCCTTCAATGACGGCGACGCAGGAGTTGCCGCTGCCGGCGCGGCAGATGATGCGCGGCAGTATTTTCGCCTTCGGCGTTCCACCGCAGATCCATCCCTATGGCATTGCGATGCGGCAGCTGATGGATCCGCCGCGCTATGTGGTGAGCTTTGCCTTGCCGGATCCGTCGCTGCCGCCGCCCCGGCCGCCGCCGCCGCCGCCGGATATCTCCGGCATGCAGCTGATGCCGCCGCCGCCGCCGCCGGACCGTTCATTTGCGAACCGGCTGCCGCCGGGGGTGGTCTGGCTGACCGTGACGACGCCGATGGAGCCGAAGGCGCCATGGCGCTCGCCTGGGTTTGCAACGGCGTTCATTGTGATGACCGCGCTCGGTGCGGTGATGGTCGTTTGGGCGGTGCGGCAGTTGATGGCGCCGGTGCGGACCTTGGCCGATGCGGCCGAGCGGCTGGGACGGGATGTGATCAACGCGCCGAATCTGCCGGAGACCGGGCCGACCGAGATACGGACCGCGGCGGTTGCGTTTAATACGATGGCGTCGCGGATCCGGCGCTTCGTGCAGGACCGGACGTTTTTGCTGACCGCCATCGGCCATGACCTGCGCACGCCGATTACCCGGCTGAAATTGCGCGCGGAGTATATGGAGGATGATGAACAACGCATGAAAATGCTGGCCGACCTCGATGAGATGGAATCGATGGTGGCTGCGACTCTGGCGTTCGGGCGGGATGTGGCTGCCAGCGAGGCCGTGGTGCGGATGGATCTGGCGGTCTTGCTTCGGACCATTCTGGATGAGGCGGCGGATGGCGACCCGGAGCATGCGCAGGCACTGTCCTATCGCGGGCCGGAGCATCTGCCGGTACAGGCGCGGCCGTTGAGTTTGAAGCGGGCGCTGACGAATCTGGTGGGCAATGCGCTGAAATACGGCGATGCGGCGCGGGTAAGCTTGGCGACACCGCAGGCACGGCTCGTGCAGATCGATATCGAGGATGATGGACCGGGGATTGGCGCCGCCGATTCGGAGTTTGTGTTTGAACCGTTCCGGCGGCTGGAGACCAGCCGCAACCGGGAAACCGGGGGATCCGGCCTTGGATTGTCGATTGCGCGCAATATTATCCGGGCGCATGGCGGGGATATCAGCCTTAGCAGTCAGGCCAAGGGATTAAGGGCCAGGGTGACGCTGCCCATATAGCATGCCGCGCCGCGGTTGCGTGGAGGGTATTCCTATGCCAATCGGGGGCTATGCTACGGCGATTTTATAACGCGATTATTGCGCTGGCCGAGCGGCCGCATGCGGCCTGGTGGCTGTTTGGGATCGCCTTCGCCGAGGCCAGCTTCTTCCCGGTGCCGCCGGATGCGCTGATGATCCCGATGGCGCTGGCGCAGCCGAAAAAATCCCTGCGGTTTGCACTGGTGGCTACGGTTGGCAGCGTGCTGGGCGGGGCGCTGGGGTATTATATCGGCTACGCGTTGTTTGACGAGCTGGCGCAGCCGCTGATCAATTTTTACCATTACCACGCCGCTTTTGCGGCGTTTCAGGCGAAATTCGCGCAATACGGGGTGTGGATCGTGCTGATCAAGGGGCTGACCCCGATCCCCTACAAGATCGTCACCATTGCCGCCGGGGCCGCGGATTTCAGTTTTCCGGCGTTCATGGCAGCCAGCGTGGTGACCCGCGGGGCCAGGTTTTTCCTGGAGGCCGCGTTGCTGCGCCGGTTCGGCGAGCCGGCGCGGCTATTTATCGAGGAGCGGCTGGGGCTGGTGACCGGGCTGGTGGCGGCCGGCATTGTCGGCGGGTTTTTGATCTTGCGGTTCGCCTAGAGTTTTTCGTTACATTTCACCCGGCCAACTTCTTGACAGGCCAGGGGGGGGCCGGTAGCAACCCCGGCAACTCGGTGGCGGAAAAACCACTGAAAACAGGTGCATGAGCAACGATAGGGACACGGATTCTTTCGAGCGACGTCTGGCGGCAGCGCGGGACGGGGCTGGGCAGAGTCCAACCAGTTCGGAATCGGCGCATAAGAGCGTTGGCGCTGGGCAAAGCGCTATCAATCTTGCGATGCGGCTGGGGGTTGAGCTGGTGGCTGCAATGGCCATCGCTGTGGGTATCGGATGGGGGCTGGACCGGCTTTTTCATACCAAACCATGGCTGATGGTGTTGATGGTTCCGGTGGGGATGGTGGCTGGGCTGCGCAATCTGGTTCGCGCGGCTGGGCCAAAGGGTAAAGACGACCGGTAGTTTAAGTAGTTTACGGGAAAGTTTGATTATGGCGGGCCCTGCAATCGACGCGCTTGGACAGTTCCAGTTGACCACCGGTCTGGGGTCTTTGGGCAATGCGCTCCGGTTCACCAATTCCAACGAAACCATGCTGGCCGCCGCCGTTATTATCGTGCTGCTGTTTGTGCTGGGCTTGCGCACCCGCGCGATCGTGCCGGGGCGGGTGCAGGCGCTGGTAGAGATATTGTACGAATTTGTGCGGGATATGTGCGTGGGCACGATCGGCGCCGAGGGGCTGCGCTTCTTCCCGCTGGTGTTCACGCTGTTCAGCTTTATCCTGCTCGGCAATCTGCTGGGGCTGTTTCCGTATTTCTTTGCCTTCACCAGCCATATCGCAGTGACGCTGACGCTGGCGCTGTTCGTGTTCATCTTCTCGACCGGAGTCGGGTTTTACACGCATGGCTTCCGGTTCCTGAAATTCTTCGTGCCCGCGGGCGTGCCGGTCTGGCTGCTGCCGCTGCTGGTGCCGATTGAGATCATCTCCTATCTGTCGCGGCCGGTGTCGCTCTCGGTTCGTCTGTTCGCCAATATGACGGCGGGGCATGTGATGTGGGAGGTGTTTGCCGGGTTCATGCTGCTGCTGACCGCGAGCTTCGGTTTCTTCGGCATCCTGGCTTCGATCGTCCCGTTCGGCCTGAATATCGCGCTGGTGGCTTTGGAGCTGCTGGTGGCCGGGCTGCAGGCCTATGTGTTCGCCATCCTCACCTGCCTGTATCTGCACGACGCCGTGCATATGCATTGAAGATGTTTTTTAAAAGTTTCGGAAAGGAAATATAAATGGATCCCACTTCTGCCGCCCTCCTCGCCAAAGACATCGGTGCGGGCTTAGCTACGATCGGTGTTGCCGGCGCCGGTGTCGGTATCGGTAATCTGTTCGGCTCGTTCGTCTCCGCGGTCGGCCGTAACCCGGCGGCGCGCGATAATATGTTCCGTGACGTGCTGCTGGGCTTTGCGTTGACCGAAGCGGTCGCGCTGTACGCATTGGTTATCGCGCTGGTCATTCTGTTTACCTAAATGATCCGTCGTATCGCCTTCAGCTCCGCATTAGTTTTGGCGCCCGCAGTGGCTTCTGCGGGGGAGACCATGCCGCAGATGGACTTCAAAAATCCGCTCACCGTAAGCCAGGTGGAGTGGATGGTGGTTATTCTGCTGGCACTGTACGTGCTGCTGTCGCGCTGGGCGCTGCCGCAGATCGGCTCGGTGCTGGAAAAGCGGGCGGCGACGATCTCAGCGGATCTGGAAGCGGCGCTTAGCGCCAAGGCCGAGGCCGACGCGGCGGTGGCGGCGTTGAACAAGACGATGCACGACGCGCGGGCGGCGGCGCAGGCCGAGATTACGCAGGCGGTGGATGCGGCCAAGGCAGAGGCCCGGGCAAATGCCGCGACGCTGCAGGCCAAGCTGGATGCGCAGCTGGAAGCATCGGAGGCGCAGATTGCCGCGGCCCGTGAAGCGGCGCTGGCGGCGATCAAGCCGGTGGCGGCGGATACCGCGGCGGAAATTCTGGCCAGGCTGACCGGGCAGACGCCGGATAAGGCCATGCTGGCGCCGGAAATCGACGCCGCTTACGCCGCACTCAAAGCCGCCTGAAGGGCAGTTCAATGGAATATCACGCCCTTACTTTCGCCCCCTGGCTGACCGGCACCTTCTGGGTGGCCATGGCCGTGCTGGTGTTCGCGGTGCTGTTCGGCAAGAAAATCGGCATACCGCTGGGCGGGATGCTGGATGCGCGCGCCACCGCCGTGCGGACCGCGCTGGATGAGGCGGCGGCGTTGAAGGCCGAGGCCGAGGCGATGCTGGCGGATGCCAAGCAACGCCAGACGCAGGCGATTGCGGATGCCAAGCAGATTCTGGCATCGGCCCATGCCGAGGCTGAGAGAATGTCCGAAGAATTGGCCGATGAGGCCGAGGCCACGGCGAAACGGCGGGAGCGCATGGCGCTGGACCGGATTGCAGCCGCGGAACAGGCGGCGCTGCATGAGGTTCGGAGTATCGCCATTGATGTTGCAACCGCTGCAGCTTCGCAGGCGCTGCGGAATGGGTTTGCGGCGAATGAGGGCGGGGCGATGATTGATCACGCCATTGCCGGGATTCCCGCGGCGCTGCATCAGAAAGTTTAAGCCTGCGTTCATGGTTTAGCGGACTTGGGGTCATGATGGGTAACGCTTCGCTCACCCATCCTACGGGACTGGGGCTTAGGCAAGCCCATGGCCTAGAGTCATAAAAGTTTTTTGGTTCGCGGGCGGCCAGCCCTTTTTTCAAAAAAGAACTGCTTCACTTGATCCATTTTTCGGCGGCCTTGTCGTCTGTTTGTTTGGCGGCGACCCAGGCGGATTGGCCGGTGGAAAAATCTTCGCGTTTCCAGATGGGGGCGCTGGTTTTCAGCCAATCCATGATGAAGGCGGTGGCGGATAGAGCGGCCTGGCGGTGGGGGCTGGCGGTGCCGACGAAGACGATGTTCTCGCCTGGGGTGAGGCGGCCGATTCGGTGGATGATGGTGGTGTTGGTCAGCGACCATTCGACTGCCGCTTGCTCGGCGATTTTGGTCAGCGCGCGCTCGGTCATGCCGGGGTAGTGTTCGAGATAGAGGGCGGTCAGCGGCGGGTTGTCGGCTGGGTTGGCGCGGACGGTGCCGATGAAGCTGGCGATGCCGCCGACGGCGTCGGCCTGAAGGGCGGCGAGTTCGGCGCCGGCGTTGAAGTCGGCTTGCTGGATAAGGATTTTGATCATCCGCCGGTGACCGGGGGGAAGAAGGCGACCTCAGAGGCGCCGGCGATGCTGGCGGTGGCGGGGGCGATTTCCAGGTCGATGGCGCAGCGGATGAGGCTGGGGTCGGCGAAGGCGGCGGCGTGAGCGGGGCTGCGGGTTTGCTGCCAGGCGATGAGCGCGGCCACCGTGTTCAGGCCGGGCGGCAGGTCGAGGTTTTCTTCGGCGGCGCCGAGTTTTTCCCTGAGCCAGGCGAAGTAGAGGATCCTCATTGCCGGTCGTGGTAATCTGTCGCCGGCGCGTTGGCGGGCACGGCGGAGGGGAGCGCATAATCGGAGGCGTTCGAATTATCCTGTTGCTGGTTCGGGTCCTGGCCGGGGGGATAGGGCGAGGGCAGCGATGGGGTGTCGGATTGGCCCAAGGGCTGGTCCATGTTTTTTTCGATATCGCCGATGGTGGGGACCGGCTGCACCGCACCCGGCCAGACATTGCCGGGCTGCGGTGCGATCGGGGTGACAGCAGGGGTTGCACCCAGGGCGCGCTGGGCGGTTTCGCTGTTGTTTTGCGGGGCGTTCGGGTTGCCGAAGGGCCAGGAATCCGCGGCGAAATGCCGCTCGCTCACACAGCCCGGCAGCGCCAGGAGCGATAACAGCGGCAATAACAGCGCCAAAGTGCCACGATGCCGCAAGTCGGGTCCTCCTGGAGTGGTTACGGCGCGGGCCTGGGTCCGGTTGCGTGGCGCAGGCCGGCGTTGAGATAATCCCAGCCGGTGATGAGTGTGAACACCGCCGCGACCCAGAGCAGGGTTGCGCCGATCAGGCCCGGATGCAGCCAGCCGAGGCCGATGATATGGGCGCCGGGGCCGCCGAGCAGGAGCAGGCCGAGGGCGGCCATCTGGAAGCCGGTTTTCCATTTCGCGAGCTTGGTGACCGGCAGGCCGATGCGGATTTCCGCCAGATATTCGCGCAGGCCGCTGACCAGGATTTCGCGCAGCATGATGACGATTGCCGGGTAGATGCCGTAGGCCGGCAAATGCCCGAAGCCGACCAGGGCCATCAGCGTGGCGCCGACCAGGAGTTTGTCGGCGATGGGGTCGAGCATGCGGCCGAAATCCGAGAGCTGCAGCATTTCGCGGGCCAGGCGGCCGTCGAGATAATCGGTGATGGCGGCGGCGGAGAAGAGGATGGCGGCGACGAGATTGGCCCAGGGGGTGCCGATGGCGACGAGCAAGACCAGCACCGGAATGGCGGCGATGCGCGACATGGTGAGGATATTGGGGAGATCGGTCAGCATGGTTCTGGCCTAGCCGCTTTTTGGCTCCGGCGAAACCGGCAATGCGGCCTGGAACTGCGCGAGCGGGGCAGTGGCGCAGTGGTCCTGCAGGGCGCGGTAGGCGGCCAGAAGCTCGAGGCCCAGTGGGGTGAGCCTGGCGCCGCCACCGCCGGCGCCGCCCTTGGCGGCTTCGACCAGCGGGGTGGCGAAGCTGGCGTTTATGGAATCCACCAATGCCCAGGCGCGCTTGTAGCTCATGCCCATTTTTCTGCCGGCGGCGGCGATGGAGCCATGGGTTTGGATCAGCGCCAGAAGATCGGCGCGGCCAGGTCCGAAGACGATGGCGCCGCCTTGGGTGAGACGCAGGCGCAGTTGGAGTTGGGGCTGGCTCGGCTTCTCCATAATTCACAGCGAAGCACGAAGCGGCGGCGTTGACGATATAGCCGGTCGGGGATAACGCTTCGGCGTCGTTGAGGAGAGCAGGATGTCGACTTCACGCCGCTGCATGCTTGCCGGAACCGCCTCGATGCTTGCCGCGACCAGTGGCCGGGCGTTCGCTGCGGGCAAGATTACCGTGGCGTTTGCGGGGTCGATGGGCGTGGTGATGGATCAGGGGATTGGGCCGGCTTTTGCGGCGAAAACTGGGACGCAATATCAGGGCATTGGGCAGGCGGCGCTGGGCCTGGCGCATCTGCTGGCGGCGAAGAGCCTGCATGCGGATGTGTTTGTTTCGGTCTCGAAGGCGCCGATCAAGGTGGTAGAGGAAGCCAAGCTCGTGGACCAGGCGGTGCCGGTGGCCAGTACCGAGATTGTGCTGGCGTATTCACCGAAATCCAAATTCGCGGCGGCGATTGCGGCGGGGGATAAATGGCCGGAAGTGCTGAGCCGGCCAGGCGTGCATTTCGGGCGAACCGATCCGAATGTCGATCCGCAGGGGCAGTATGTGCTGTACACGCTGCAGCTGGCGTCGATTTATTATAGACTGCCTGGGCTGGATGCGAAAATTGCCGGCGGCAAGGAAAATATTTTTGCCGAGCCGTCGCTGCTGGCGCGGCTGCAGGATGGCGAGATCGATGCGTCGATTGGGTATAAGAGCGCGGTGATCTCGCAGAAGCTGCCGTATGTGAAATTGCCCGCGGAGATCAATTGCAGCGATCCGGCGATGGCGAAGGATTGGTACAGCTTGGCATCGCTGACGGTGACGAAAGACAAGGTGAGCAAGACCGTGCATCCCAGCCCGCTGGTGTTTTATGCGAGCGCGCTGGCGAATGCGGCCAATCCGACGGAAGCCGCGGCATTTGTGGCGTTTCTGCAGAGTGCGGATGGGCAGGCGATTTTTAAGAAATTTGGCTATGGCCCCGGGAAAGGCAAACCAATCTAGATGCGGTTGTTGACCGGTAGTTTGTTGCTGCTGGTTCTGGCGTTTTTGACAGTGCCGCTGTTTGGGCTGGCGACCGGCGGCGATTGGCTGCATGCGACGATATCGGCGGATGATCTGCGGGCGATTTTCACCTCGATCTCGGGCGGTGCGGTGGCGCTGGTTTTGATTTGTCTCATGGGCACGCCGCTGGCGTTTTATCTTGCGCGCGGCAAGGGGCGAATGAGCGCGCTGGCGGAGGCGCTGGTGCTGATACCGATGCTGATGCCGACACTCGCGATCGGTATTTTGCTGGCTTCGTTTTACGGGCCCGAGGCGCCGGCGGGGGAGGCGTTTGCGCGGATCGGGGTGGTGCTGACGAATTCTCCGGCGGCGTTTGTGCTGGCGGCGGTTTATGCGGCGCTGCCGACTTATGTGATCGCGGCGCGGGCGGCGTTGCGCGAGGTGGCGCCGGAGTTGGAAGACGTGGCGCGCACGCTGGGGGAATCCGGGGTAAATTTGTTTTTCCGGGTGAGCCTGCCGCTGGCGCAAAGGGGGCTGGCGGCGGCGCTGGCTTTGGCCTGGGTGCGGGCGATGGGGGAGTTCGGGATCGTGCTGATCATCGCCTATTTTCCGCAAGGCATGCCGGTGCGGCTATGGGTGGATGTGCAGGAGCTTGGCGTGCCGGCGGTGTTTCCGCTGCTGGCGGTTTTTCTGGCAGCGGCGCTGCCGTTGCCGTTATGGCTGGGTTTGCGTAGCCGGCGGGCGGCACTGTAACCAAGGGTGGTTGATGTTCATTACCGGCTGAGGAAACCGATTGCGCTTGATGTGCAGTTTGAGGTGCGCGGTTTTACGGCGCTGCTGGGGACTTCCGGCGCGGGGAAGACGTCGTTGTTGAAGGCGCTGGCTGGGTTGTTGCCGGCGGAAGGGGCGCCTTGGGGGGCGTTGCCGGCGCATGAGCGGCCGGTGGGGTATATGCCGCAGGGGTCCGCGTTGTTTCCGCATTTGAGTGTATTGGAAAATGTTGCGTTCGCGTTGCGCGGGAAGCAGCGTTTGGCGGAGGCGCGGAAATTATTGGACGATCTTGGGATCGGGCATCTGGCTGCGCGCAATGGCGCGAAAATTTCGGGGGGCGAGGCGCAGCGTGTGGCGCTGGCGCGGGCGTTGGCGCGGCGGCCGGAGGTGCTGCTGCTGGACGAGCCTTCGGCGGCGCTGGATGCGGCGACGCGCGATGCGGTGCTGGCGCAGTTGATCGACAGCATCGATGCGCGCGGGGTCCCTGCGCTCGCCGCCACGCATGATCCGGCGATTGCGATGCTGGCGGATTGGCTGGTGTTGCTGGCGCAAGGGCGGATTATTCAGCAGGGGACGCCGCGGGAGTTGTTGAATGCGCCGGCGAGTGTCGCTGCCGCGAAGCTGTTGGGGTATCAGAATTTTTGGCCGGCGGATGGACGGACTTGCTGCATCCGGGCCGAGGATATTGAAATTGGCGCGGGGTTGGAGGCGATTGTCCGCGGGGTGCGGGAGCAGGGTACGGATTTGCGGCTGCGTTGTTTTGTGGCGGCGCCGGTAACGGTGCTGGTGCGGAACGGCGAACGCAGCGCGTTTGTGGTTGGGCAGAAGATTCAGCTGCGGTTTCCGAAAGACAAGGTCAGGGTTTTGGCTTCCTGAAAAGAACAAGAACCGTTAACCCGCTTCGCACAATATCAGCAGCGGAAATGGTTCGGGCAGAACGCCCTGGCCTTGTTGCTGATGGAGTGGAATGGGGTTGCTGAACGTCGGCGGTGTTGCATTTGTTCTGGCCTGCGTCTTCGGCATGTACATTATTACCGGTGGCGCATTGCTGCCGTTGCTATGGGCGATGCCGTTTGGGTTCATCACGATCGGCGGCGCCTCGGTTGGCATATTGGCGGCCGGCAATTCGCGCAATGTCATTGAACAGACATTCCACGACCTGAAAA
The DNA here is from genome assembly GCA_026225115.1 of Rhodovastum atsumiense. GTDB lineage: Bacteria > Pseudomonadota > Alphaproteobacteria > Acetobacterales > Acetobacteraceae > Acidocella > Acidocella atsumiense_A. The sequence continues at coordinate 48,452 of JAMFSE010000119.1, read as the reverse complement.
AAGTGACTGCCGGCAGCAGATTTCACAAGATGGATTATGTCGACCTGCTTTGCCTGCTGTTCTTTCTCGTCAAGCTCGACGCCGCGAAGGGCGCGCTGGCGCTTGAAGGGCATATCGAGGATGCGGGGTTGAGTCCGGCATTTCAGTATTTTCCGAAAATCCTGGCGAACCGTACCGTAACCGCAATGGTATGCGATTACCTTCGGATCGTCGGGCTGAATGCCGATGATCCGTACCAGATCGAGGATCTGATGGCGCGCGAATTGAAGAAAATCCTGCACGAACAATTACGCGGCGCGCGCGAATTGCGGAACATGGCAGACGGCATGCCCGCCCTTGGCATTGTGGTGGCGGTGCTGGGGGTGATGAAAGCCATGGGCCATATGGGCCAGCCGCCGGCGGCCCTTGGCGCCATGATTGCCGATGCGCTGGTCGGCACGTTTCTCGGGGTATTGCTGGCCTATGGCGTTGTGGCGCCGATTGCAAACCGGATCACCGCCGTGGTGGAGGAGGACGCCAAGTATTTCGAGGTGATCCGGGCCGTATTGGTGGCCCATCTGCACCGCAATGCCCCGGAGGTGAGCGTGGAAATGGGGCGCAAAATGGTTCCAAGCGAATATATGCCGGCGTATCTGGAGCTCGAGGAACATATCGATAGCTTCAGGTTCATCGATCTGCGCCGGTAGCGATGGCGCATGACGACCAGGCGCGTGACGGATTTTCGAGCGCCACCAGCCCAGAATCAAAGAAGTTTTTTGGTTCGCGGCCGGCGGCGGCTTTTTTTCAAAAAAGAACCGCCTGGTAATTTCCTGTTGTCGTTTTGAAATAAAGCCGATTCAATGAATTTCCATTTGGCGAGGCGGAATTGCAGAGCGGTTTGCAGGACGCCGATCCCGTAAGTGATGGAGCGGGAGAAGTTGATGGAGGAGGCTTCGGTGAAATAGCGCGTGGGGCAGGAGATTTCGCCGATTTTGAAATTGGCGAAGACGGCCTGGGCCAGCATTTGATTGTCGAAGACGAAATCATCGGAGCAGCTGGCGAGATTCAGCGATTGCAGGATTTGGCGCGACCAGGCGCGGTAGCCGGTGTGGTATTCCGAAAACTTCTGGCCCAGCAACAGGTTTTCACCAAAGGTAAGGAGGCGGTTGGCGAAATATTTGTAGCGCGGCATGCCGCCCTTGAGCGCGCCACGGCCGAGGATGCGGGAGGCGAGCACGGCGTCGTAATGGCCGGAGACGATCATCGAGGCCATGGCGGTGACCAGACGGGGGGAATATTGATAGTCCGGATGCAGCATGACGATGATGTCGGCGCCGCGCGCCAAGGCTTCGGCGTAGCAGGTTTTCTGGTTGCCGCCGTAGCCGGTGTTGCGGTCGTGGATGAGGGTTCGGATGCCGAGGCGCTGCGCGAGGGCGACGGTTGCATCTGAACTGGCGTCGTCCGTCAGGATGACTTCATCGACGATGTCGTGCGGGATTTCGGCGTAGGTACGCTCCAGCGTGCGGGCCGCGTTATAGGCGGGCAGGATGACGATGACGCGCTTGCCCGCCAGCATGCGGCGGCGCTCAGGCGGCGCGGCGGAGGCGTTTGATGAAGGCCGAGAATTGGTGGCGCCGAAGTTCGGATCGCGCTTTCGCGCCGGTTGTCATGTAATTCATCTGGATCACATAGCGCTGACCGATGAACACTTTATGACCGTGCCAGCTGGTGGGGCTGTTCGGGAAGACCAGCAAGGTGCCGTCGACGGGGGGGACTTCGACGGCGTAGTCCTCGAGATTGATTGGGCTGCGGAGCAGGCGCAGGCAGCCTTTCTGGTCGGTGAACGCATTGCCGGTGCCGGGGTTGAGATAGAGCAGGATGGTGACGCGCTTGGCGGTGGAGTCCGTGTGAATATTTCCGTCCTGTTCATTGGCGGTGCCGCGCAGGGTCGTCATCAACGGGGCGGCTTGCAGGTCCAGGCCGAATTTTTCGGCGGTGATGGCGCGGAAAACATCGCCTTCCAGACCGCGGAGCATGGTTTGGGCAGCCGGCCCCAGGCGCAAGGCGGTGATGGGAAAAGAGCCGCGGCTGTGCATTGCGGGCAGCGCCGCGACCACCGCGCGCAAGGCCGCGGGCTTGACGAAATTCGGCACCAGAACATGCGGGAAAGGGGCGGCGGCCGGCGGCGCGGCGCGAAAGGCCTCAAAATCAAGCGGGTTATCCAGCATAGTGGGGGGATTATACGCGCAGTAGCACCGCCGGCCTAGCCATGCCGAATGCAGGCTGCCGCGGCCTTCGGGGATTGGCCGCGCGGCCTGGCTGACTAAAACTCCTGCCAGCTTTCGGCGGATTTAGGAGATTCGTTGACCGCCGCCAGTACCGGGCGACGGGGTGGGGCGCCGGGTTTCGAGACCGCGGTTCGCGGCTCAAATTTGACCGGCGCGGCCGGTTGGCGATTGCCGGTCTGAAATTGCCCGACCAGCGTTGCGAGCTCCGAGGCTTCGGAGGCCAGGCTATGGCTGGCGGCGGTGGACTGTTCGACCATGGCGGCATTTTGCTGGGTTACCTGGTCCATCTGGTTCACGGCAGTGTTGACTTCGGATAATCCGCTCGCCTGCTCCTTGGCCGAAGCGGCAATTTCCGAAATCAGGCCGGCGAGGCGCGCGACCTGCTGGACAATGCGGCCAAGGGCGCTGCCGGTGGCGCCGACCAGCTTGACGCCGTTTTCGACCTGGCGGCCGGAGGCCGAGATGAGGCCCTTGATTTCCTTGGCGGCGTCGGCCGAGCGCTGCGCCAGGGCCCGGACTTCCGTGGCGACCACCGCGAAGCCGCGGCCGGCATCGCCGGCGCGGGCGGCTTCGATACCGGCGTTCAGCGCCAGCAGATTGGTCTGAAAGGCGATCTCGTCGATGACGCCGATGATGGCGCCGATCTCCCGGGAAGATTTCTCGATAGCGTTCATGGCGCTAACGGTCTCGTCGATGACGCCGCCGGAGGTTTGCGCGTCGGTCTGGGATTGGGCGACCAGCGATTGCGCTTCGGCGGCGCCCTCGGCGGTTTTGTGGACCGTAGTGGTGATCTCATCGAGGGCGGCGGCGGTCTGTTCCAGGCTGGCGGCCTGCTGTTCGGTGCGGCGGGAAAGATCATCCGAGGCCTGGGTGATCTCGCCGGCGGCAGAGCGAACGCCCTGGGTATTGGCGGCGATCGATTTCATGGTGGACTGCAATTTATCGACGGCGTCGTTAAAATCGGTGCGCAGCTTTTCGTATTCCGTGCTGAAGGCGGTGCGCAGGCGAACCGTCAGGTCGCCGCCCGCCAGCGCGGTTAAAGCCGCCGCCATGCTCTCGACGACGCCTTTCTGCTCCCGGCCAGAGGTCTCGAAAGCGGTTTGCATCTCCTTCAGCTTGCGGTCCAGATCCTGTTGAAATTCCGCTGCCGCGGCCTCAAGCCGGTCCCGTTGGAGCGCATTTTCCCTGAATACCTCAACCGTTGCGGCCATGGCGCCGATCTCGTCGCCACGGTCAAGGCCCGGGATGGTTACGTTGTTATCACGGTTTGCGAGTTTGCGCATGACGCCGGCGATGGCGACGATGGGTTTTGCAACGCCGCTTACGATCGAGAGCGTGGCCGCTATGGTCACCAGGATCATCAGGGCGAGGATGATCGAGATCCATATCATGCTGGCGGACACGGTATTATCAGCTTCACTTGAACGTTCGGCGGCCTGGTTTTGCTGATAAGCGATGTCGTCTTCCATTGCGGCTGTGAAAGTATCGGCCGCGGATTGCATGGAGCCGGCGAACAGCGCCGATCCGGCGGCGTGCTGGCCGCCGGCATCCAGGGCGGCCAGCTGTGCGGTGTCTGCGAGCAATTGCGTGAACGCGGCTTTGAATGCGAGGCCGTCGGCGGTTTCCCGTCCGGCATCCATGGTCGGGCCATAGAAATTCCAATTCGCCGAGAAATCTGCCGCGGCGCTGCTCTGGTCGGTGACGATGCGTTGCTCTACGGCGGCAAGATCAGGGATCAGCTTGACCTGGTCAGGATCGGTAAAGAGATGGGCTTCCAGCCCCAGGAAGCGGATCCGTTCAGCGTCGCGCAGCATGGCGGTAAGCGGCCGGGCGGAAATGACATTCTGGGTGATATTCCTCGCACTGGTATCCAGGCGTTTGACCCGGAATAGACTGAAGCCGCCGAGCCCCAGGGTGAAAACAAGCACAATGCCGAATGCGAGGATGAGCTTGTTCCGGATGGATAGGTTCGTCAGCATTTTCATGAGGCAAGACCTTCGGTTTGGCGCGATGCCCGGAATATGCGTGGCTAAAAATGTGCGAAGCATTACCAAACGCGGACAGCTGGCCGGATCATTGGCGGATTTGATAGGATTCGTGTTCCGGTAGGCTTTTCGGTAATGCACGCTAAAGTATATTGCACTGCACAACCGGCTGCGGTATCGCCCATAACAGATGTTGCAATCGACCCAGCAGTCCAGGCATGCGCCGATCGATCCGGGCGTTATGCCGCTATATCGCGCCCGCATTGCCAGGGGCGAAATCATATCCGACCCGGCGCAGGCGGCAGCCGCCGAGCGGTTGCAGGATTTATGGGCGAAACTGAAGGGTTATAATCCGCATCCGGCGAAGCCGCCGAACGGTTGGGTGGGACGGCTGCTGCACCGCAAGCAGGTGGACGAGCTCGAAGACCATCCGAACGGGCTGTATCTGGTGGGCGACGTTGGGCGCGGAAAATCCATGCTGATGGATCTGTTTTTCGAGGCGGCCGACGTGCCGCGCAAAAAGCGCATTCATTTTCATGAGTTTATGCAAAACACGCATAAGCGGTTCCATCAGATCAAGCGGGATAACCCGAATATCTCCGACCCGATCCCGCCGCTGGCCGATATGATCGCCGGCGAGGCGGCGCTGCTGTGTTTCGACGAGTTCCAGGTGCATGACATTGTCGATGCGATGATCCTGGGGCGGCTGTTCGAGGCGCTGTTTGCGCGGCTGGTGGTGGTGGTTGCGACGTCCAATACCACGCCAGATGACCTATATAAGGGTAAACCGGGGCGGGATGCGTTTTTGCCGTTCATCAATTTGCTGAAGAAACATCTGGATGTGCTGGTGCTGGACTCCAAGCGGGATTACCGGCGCGAGCGGATCCACGGGCTGAAGGCCTGGTACGTGCCGGCCAATCGGCAGGCTGACGCGGCTTTGGACCATGTTTTCAATGAGCTGACCGCCGGGCATGAGCCGCATGAGAGTTCGCTGACGATTTCCGGGCGCAAGCTGATTGTGCCGCATACCGCCGCCGGCTGCGCGCGGTTCGATTTTGCGGCCTTGTGCGGCGTGCCGCTGGGGCCGGGGGATTATCTGGCGCTGGCAACGCATTATCCAGTGCTGTTGATCGACGGGGTGCCGCGGTTGTCGCCGGATAATTTCGACGAGGCGCGGCGGTTTGTGACGCTGATCGATGCGCTTTATGAGCATCGGGTAAAGCTTTACGCCTCGGCCGCCGCCATGCCGGATGATTTGTATCGCAGTGGCGAGGGGGCGAAAATCTTCGAGCGGACGGCGTCCCGGTTGGAAGAGATGCAGAGCGAGGAATACCTGGCGCTTCAACATTTGACGTGAGCAGAAAATGGCCGGTTTCTGTCGTTTTCTTGCAGTGCAGCACGGGTTCTTGCGGGCAGCGCTTTCACGGAGTAACAGCAAGTCGCCTTTTGACCGAAACCTTTAACTTTTTCAAAACAGGTAGGCCGTTTCCATATGAATATACATGAATATCAAGGCAAAGAGCTGCTGAAAGCTTACGGCGTCGCCGTATTGGACGGCTATGTGGCGTGGACGCCGGAGGAAGCCATCGAGGCGGCGAAGAAGCTGCCGGGGCCGGTTTATGTCGTGAAATCGCAGATCCATGCGGGCGGCCGCGGCGCCGGCAAGTTCAAGGATGCGCCGGAAGGCAAAGGCGGCGTGCGGCTGGCGAAATCGCTGGATGAGGTGAAGGAAGCGGCCGAGGCGATGCTGGGACATACGCTGATCACCAAGCAGACCGGCCCGGCCGGGCGGGTGGTGCGGCGGATTTATGTGGAAGCCGGCTGCGATATCAAGCGCGAGCTTTATGTGTCGCTGCTGATCGACCGTTCGGTGTCCGAAGTGCTGGTGATGGCGTCCACCGAAGGCGGCATGGAGATTGAGGAAGTCGCCGAGCATCATCCGGAGAAGATCCTGCGGGCGCCGGTTGATCCGGCTTCCGGGATTTCCGGTTTTCATGCGCGCAAGCTGGCTTTTGGGCTCGGGCTTGAGGGCAAGCAGATTTCCGCGTTCACGAAATTCATCAATGCGATCTACGAGGCGTTCATCGCGCTGGATTGCGCCATTGTGGAGATCAACCCGCTGGTGGTGACCGGCGCCGGCGAGATTGTCGCGCTGGATGCCAAGGTGAGCTTCGATGATAGCGCTTTGTACCGGCATCCGCAGGTGGAAGCGCTGCGCGATGAGAGCGAAGAAGACCCGAAGGAGCTGGAAGCCAATAAGCACAGCCTGAATTATGTGGCGCTGGATGGTTCCATCGGCTGCATGGTGAACGGCGCCGGTCTGGCCATGGCGACCATGGACATTATCAAACTCTACGGCTCCTCGCCTGCGAACTTTCTGGATGTCGGCGGCGGTGCCACGAAGGAACGCGTGACCGCCGCGTTCAAGATCATCCTGTCGGATCCGAATGTCGAAGGCATTCTGGTGAATATTTTCGGCGGCATCATGCGTTGCGATGTCATTGCCGAAGGCGTGATCGCGGCGGCGCGGGAGGTGAAGCTTTCGGTGCCGTTGGTGGTGCGTCTTGAAGGCACCAATGTTCAGCTTGGCAAGGATATCATGGCGAAGTCGGGTCTGCCGATTATTTCCGCCGACAACCTCGCCGATGCTGCTGAGAAAATCGTTAAAGCCGTGAAGGAAGCTGCGTAATGTCGATCCTCGTTAACAAAGAGACGAAAGTCATTACCCAGGGCTTTACCGGCGCGCAGGGGACTTTCCATTCCGAGCAGGCGCTTGCCTATGGGACCAAGGTTGTCGGCGGCGTGACGCCGGGCAAAGGCGGCTCCGTGCATTTGGACCTGCCGGTGTTCAACACGGTGGAAGAGGCGCGGGCGAAAACCGGCGCCAATGCCAGCGCGATTTACGTGCCGCCGCCGTTTGCCGCGGATTCGATTCTGGAAGCGATCGATGCCGGGATCGAGCTGATCGTCTGCATCACCGAGGGCATTCCGGTGCTCGACATGGTGAAGGTGAAGCGCGCACTTTCCGGTACCAAATCCATTCTGGTCGGGCCGAATTGCCCGGGCGTGATTACGCCGGATGAGTGCAAGATCGGCATTATGCCGGGGCATATTCACAAGCGCGGCAGCATCGGGATTGTTTCGCGTTCCGGCACGCTGACCTATGAGGCGGTGGCGCAGACGACTGCGGCGGGGCTTGGTCAGAGCACCTGCGTCGGCATCGGCGGCGATCCGGTGAAGGGTCTCGATTTTATCGAAGTGCTCGACATGTTGCTGCATGATGACGAGACTCAGGCGATCATCATGATCGGTGAGATTGGCGGGCCTTCCGAGATCAATGCGGCTGAGTTTCTGGCCAAGCATAAGATCAAGAAGCCGATTGTCGGGTTTATTGCGGGTGTGACAGCACCGCCGGGCCGCCGCATGGGCCACGCCGGTGCGGTTATTTCCGGCGGCAAGGACACGGCGCCAGCTAAAATCGAAGCAATGCTTGCTGCCGGCGTGTATATTTCCGACAGCCCGGCGGCGCTGGGTTCGACAATGGTTAAAGCCCTAAAAGGCTAAAGTTTGATTCAGGACATGAGGCGCTGGCCTAACGGCGCCCATGTCCCAGAATTAAAAAGAGTTTTTTGGTTCTTTTTTGCAAAAAAGAACCCCTTCCCTTCATCTTTCAGCATTAACGAATCATCTATTTCCACGTTAGGGTTGCAGTTAAGGCAACCCTGCCTTGGTGGTTTAAGCCACGGCGATGGGGGTCGATTGGCCTATATGGGCGCGGCTGGGTGATCCGTGGCTAAATTGTCGTGTCATCCTCCCGCCGCAATTGCGTGGCGTACTAGCGTGGATAACAGAAGGTATTTCATATGGCCGGCGTTGATGTTCTAGCGACTGCGATGAACGGGGCGAATGCCCAATTTATTTCCCAGCTTTATGCGAAATGGGTGAATTCCCCGAGCGCGGTTGATCCGGATTTTGCGGCTTTATTCGCGGCGCTGAACGACGAAGCCAAATCGGTGCTGACCGATGCTGTTGGCGCCTCCTGGGCGCCTAATCCGAATATTTTCGACGATGCCGCGGAGGCGAAGGCGGCAAGCCAGCCGAAGGGCATTCCCGGCAATGTGGATGCCAAGGCGGCGGCGCTGGATTCGATCCGGGCGCTGATGCTGATCCGGGCTTACCGGGTTCGCGGGCATTTGGAAGCGCAGCTTGATCCGCTCAATCTTAAAGTAAACGCGCCGCATGAGGAACTTGATCCCGCGACCTATGGTTTTACCGAAGCCGATATGGACCGGGAGATTTATCTCTCGAAGGATAATCAGGGGCTGGAATCGCAGACGCTGCGGCAGATCATCGATGGTTTGCGGGCCAGCTATTGCGGGCTGATCGGCACCGAATTCATGCATATCCAGGAAGCCAAACAGCGCTACTGGATTCAGAACCGGATTGAGGGCGCGCCCTGGACGACCGCGTTCGGCAAGCCGGACAAGGTGAAGATTCTGCGCCAGCTGACCGAGGCGGATAGTTTCGAGAATTTCTGCCAGCGCCGGTATGTGGGCACCAAGCGGTTTGGGCTGGAGGGCGGCGAGACCACTATTCCGGCTTTGCATACGATCATCGAGACGGCGGCGGATAACGGGGTGCGGGAAATTGCGATCGGCATGCCGCATCGCGGCCGGTTGAATACGCTGGTCAATATTGTGAAGAAGCCGCTGGTTGCCTTGTTCAGCGAGTTCGGCGGCGAGAGTGCGAAGCCGAACGACGTGCAGGGTTCGGGCGACGTTAAATACCATCTTGGGACTTCGACCGATATCGCGATTAACGGCAACCAGGTGCATTTGTCGCTGCAGCCGAACCCGTCGCATCTGGAGGCGGTGGACCCGGTGGTGGTGGGCAAGATACGGGCGCGGCAGGATATGGCGGGCGATACCACAAGGCGCTCGGCGATGGCGATTGTGATGCATGGCGATGCGGCGTTTGCCGGCCAGGGCGTGGTGTATGAGACCCTGGCGATGAGCCAGCTGATTGGCTACCGCACCGGGGGCACCGTGCATCTGGTGGTGAATAATCAGATCGGCTTTACGACAGTGCCGGCGCATGCATTTTCCGGCATGTATTGCACGGATGTTGCGAAATCCGTGCAGTCGCCGATTTTGCATGTGAACGGCGATCATCCGGAAGCGGTGGTGTTTGCGGCGAAGCTTGCGACCGAGTTCCGGATGGAATTCGCCGTCGACGTGGTGATCGATCTGGTTTGCTATCGCCGGCATGGGCATAATGAAAACGACGAGCCGGCGTTCACCCAGCCGATCATGTACAAGGCGATCCGGTCGCTGGATACCACGCGCAATCTATATGCGGCGGCGCTGGCCGCCGAGGGCAGCGTGACCGCTGAAGAGTCCAAGAAAATTCTCGAAGATTACGACCGGACGCTTGAGGAGGCCTATGCCGGGGCGAAATCCTATAAGGTGAACAAGGCGGATTGGCTGGAGGGACATTGGTCCGGGCTAGGCCAGGCCAATGAAGAGGACGAGTATCAGGAGCAGGCAACCGCGGCGCCGCTGGCGCAGTTGCAGGAAGTGGGTGCCGCGCTGGCGCGGCCGCCGGAGAATTTCGATCTTAATCCGAAAATTCTGCGCCAGCTTGAAGCCAAGAAGCAGATGATCGACAGCGGCGAGGGCATCGACTGGGCGACCGGTGAGGCGCTGGCCTTCGGCACGCTGATGCTGGATGGGCATCGGGTGCGGCTGTCTGGCGAGGATGTGCAGCGCGGGACGTTCAGCCAGCGGCATGCGGTGCTGATCGACCAGAGCAATCAGAACGAATATATTCCGCTGAATAATATCCGTCCGAAACAGTCGAAGATCGAGCTGTTCAACTCGCTGCTCTCGGAAGTTGGCGTGCTGGGATTTGAGTATGGCTATGCGATTTCCGACCCGGGCGTGCTGGTGTTGTGGGAGGCGCAGTTTGGCGATTTTGCCAATGGCGCGCAGGTGATCATCGACCAGTTCATCGCCAGCGGCGAGAGCAAATGGCTGCGCATGTGCGGGCTGACGCTGTTGCTGCCGCATGGGCAGGAAGGGCAAGGGCCGGAGCATTCATCAGGCAGGCTGGAGCGGTATTTGCAGCTTTGCGCCGAGCGCAACATGACGGTGTGCAATCTCTCGACGCCGGCGAATTATTTTCATGCGCTGCGGCGGCAGCTGAAGCGGAATTTCCGCAAGCCGCTGGTGCTGATGACGCCGAAATCTCTGCTGCGGCACAAGCTTTGCGTCTCGAGCCTGGGCGAGTTCAACAATACCAACGGGTTCAAATATGTGATCCCGGAGATCGATGCGTTGGCGGCGCCGGAGACGGTGAAGCGCGTGGTGATCTGCTCCGGCAAGGTTTATTACGATTTGCTGACAGAGCGGCGCGAGCGCGGCATTAAGGATGTGGCGATTGTGCGGTTGGAGCAGTTTTATCCGTTCCCGGCCAAGGGGCTGAAATCCGCAATCGAGGCGTACAAGAACGCCGAGGTGGTGTGGTGCCAGGAAGAGCCGGAGAATAACGGCGCCTGGACGTTTGTGGACCGGAAAATCGAATCCGTGCTGACTTGTCTGGACGGTGCCGGAAAGCGGCCGCGCTATGTTGGGCGGGCGGAAGCGGCCAGCCCGGCGACAGGGTTGAATAAAACCTATATTGCCGAGCAGGCTGCGCTGGTGAATGCAGCACTGAGCGTCTGAAGATCTTTTATAACAAGCAATTACCATTGCTTTTGGGAGTAGTTCATGGCCGCCGATATTAAGGTTCCGACGCTGGGTGAGAGCGTTACCTCCGCCACGATTGCACGCTGGATCAAGAAGGTCGGCGAGACGGTGGCCGCCGATGAGGCCGTGGTGGAGCTGGAAACCGATAAGGTGACGGTCGAAGTGCCGGCGCCGGAAGCCGGGGTTATTGCCGAGATTATCGCCGATGAGGGCGCCGAGGTTGCAGTGGGCGGGTTGCTGGGGCGCATTGGCGCTGCCGGCAGTGCAGCCGCCAAACCGGCCGCTGCCAAAAAGGCCGAGGAGCCAAAAGCCGTGGCTGCGGCGGCGGCAGTGCCGGTGGCCGGGGTGCAGCCGCCGGCCGCACCCCCTGGTCCGGTTGCACGGACGGGAACGGCACCTTTGCCGGCCGCGGCGAAGATGATGGAGGAGAAGAAAATCTCCGCCGAGGATATCGGCGAGGGCTCCGCCAAGGACGGCAGGATTTCCAAGGGCGATGTGCTGGCGTTTGTGAACCGGCCGCCGGTGGTGGCGGCGCCTGCTGCGCCGAAGCCGGCGCGGACCAATGATGCGCGCGAAGAGCGCGTGAAAATGACCCGGCTGCGCAAGACCATCGCCTCGCGGTTGAAGGAAGCGCAGAATACCGCGGCCATGCTGACCACCTTCAACGAGGTGGATATGAGCGCCATCATGGCGCTGCGCTCGGAATATAAGGAAGCTTTCGAGAAGAAGCATAAGGGCGTGCGGCTGGGCTTCAACGGCTTCTTCGTGAAGGCCGTGGTTGCCGCGCTGGCGGAATTTCCGGCGGTGAATGCCGAGATCGACGGTGATGATATCGTCTATAAGCATTTTGTGAACATGGGCATCGCCGTCGGCGGCGCGAACGGGCTCGTGGTGCCGGTCATCCGCAACGCCGACGCTATGAGCATCGCCGAGATTGAGTCCGCGATCGCCGGCTTCGCCAAAGCCGCCAAGGACGGGACGCTGAAGCTGGAAGACCTGGCCGGCGGCACCTTCTCGATCACCAATGGCGGGGTCTATGGCTCGCTGATGAGCACGCCCATTATCAACCCGCCGCAATCGGCGATTCTGGGAATGCATAAGATCCAGGAACGGCCGGTGGTGGTTGCCGGTAAGATCGAGATCCGGCCGATGATGTATCTGGCGGTGTCCTATGACCACCGGATTATTGATGGGCGCGAGGCGGTGTCCTTCCTGGTGCGGGTTAAGGAGAGCTTGGAGGATCCGCGGCGGTTGTTGCTGGAGATATAGGGGAAGTAAGCGGTCGCTTTTTGAAAAAGCTCCGCAAAAACTTTTGCTATGCCGGGCATGGGTGTTGCGCGGGTAGCGCCTGGACCACGAATTAAGATGGATTGCTTCGCGTGACGCTCGCCATGACGGTTTTTGGCGCGCGGCCGGGGCGTATGGTTTTCGCAATTTAATACTTTACGTTGCAACATGGGTTGGCCACTGCTACGCTGGGTTCATGAAGTTGCGGTTTCGTGTCTCATCGCTGCTGCGCCGGAGGCTGGGTCATGGGAAGGCCGGGGGGCTTATTCGGCCGGTTGTGCATGGGTATCTCGACGAATTATCGGAAAATCATGTTGCGGGATGGATGTGGAATCCGTTTGACGCGCGGGCGCGGCTGCGGTTCGAGGTGGTTCTGGCGGGGCCGGAGACGGAGCGGGTTATCGCCGAAGGGGTTGCCGATCAGTTTTACCCGGCATTGCACCACAGCTCGGTCGGGGATGCCTGTTACGGGTTTCACCTGGCGTTTTCGGCGCGGCTGAGTACGGAGGAACGCCGACAGCTGGTGGTGCGGCCGGTTTTGACGCAAGCGCCGATTCCGCGGGCGCCGGAATTCGAGGGCTATGTGGACGAGCGCAGCACCGGTCATCTGGCGGGATGGGTTCGCAACCGGTTTGATGATGAAGAACGCGTGGCATTCGAGGTGGTGCTGGCGGATAGGGAAACCGTGCTGGCGACAGGCTGCGCGGATCTGCTGAACCTGCCGCTGGCGCAGCAATCCATCGGCGACGGACGGTATGGATTCAGGCTGAGTTTTTCGCCGCCTCTGTCTGAGGCTGAGCGCGACGCCGTTATGGTGCGGCCGGCGGGGGGTGCTGCATTGCCGCTTTCGCCTTATCTGGTGACGGCGTTTGAGCCGATCGATCATATCGCCATCGATATCGTCAATAACTGTAATTTGCGCTGTCCGTTCTGCCTGTTCGATTATTCCGACGTAAAAACGACGCGGGTGATGTCGGCGGAAACGTTCGATGCGCTGCTGCCGCTGCTGCCTTATGTGCGGGATGGGAATTTCTGGCTGTCCTGCCTGCACGAGCCGACGCTTAACCCGGACTTCCTTGGGTTTATCGAGAAGATTCCAAAACAATGGCGGCGCAAGGTGATGTTCACGACCAATCTTGCCAAGCGCATGCCAGCGGAATATTTCGCGGCGCTGGCAGGCAGCGGTGTTTCGCATATCAATATATCGCTGGAGAGTCTTGATCCGGAGATATTCGAGCGGATGCGCAAGGGTGCGCGGTGGAATATTTTCAAGGATAACTGGGACCGGCTGATTGCGGCCTGGGCGGCAGCCGAGGCCCCTCCCCGTCTGCGCTATATCATCATGGCCTACCGGTCCAACCGCGATGAAATTCCGGGGCTGGTGGCGTATTTGCGGGCAAGCCGCCGGCCCTGGCAGATCGAGGTTCGGCATACCTATAACGCCCTGCATATTCCGGCCGATTTCCGGGCGAAGGAGTTTTTGCGGGCGGCTGATTGGGCCTGGCTGGCGGGCGAGCTCGGCGGCTATCATGTGGATGAGGTGATGCTGATACCGCCGCCGGGGGGAGAGAGCCTGGAAGCTCCGCCTGCGGCGCCGCTGGTGGAAGATGTAATGCCGGATCCGATGATTTCCGAATCTTCCGAATCCATAGAGATCGTAACGGAAGAGATCGTAACGGATTTTTCCGACGGGCGGCGGCTGATGCAGCCGTTCAATTTGCAGATCGACTGGGACGGGAAACTGGTGGTCTACGGCAAATGGGATGATCCGCCGGAGCTGAAGGAATTCGCCAAGACCAATATAAATTCCCTGAGCGATCCCTACGGGTTTCTGATGGCGCTGTAGCGCCGCGTTCAACGATCAAGCCATTGATAGCAGAAGTTTTTGCGCCGGGGGCGCCCAGCCGCTTTTCCAAAAAGCGGCTGCTTTCTAGATATGCGAACTGCCGGTTAGTGAGGAGATGGAGGCGGCGTTGATGCCCATGAGCTGGATGACGGTGCCGTCCGACAGAGTGACGAGGGAGTTGCCGCCGCTGGCGAAGACGCCGCTGATGGTGTCGGCGGCGCCGGTGACGGTGAGGCTGTCGCGGCTCAGATTGAAATTATGGATGACGTCCTGCCGGGCGCCGGTGGCGGCGCCAAAATAATAGTCGTTGGCGGCGCCGGAGACGGTGGCGGTGGTGCCGATGATGTTCTCGGTGCCCTGGCCGCCGACGAAATAGACCTGCGTGCCGGTGCCGGCGGAAACGATGGAATCCGTGCCGGCGCCGCCGAAGAACTGGTTGACCTTGGTGCTGGCGCCGGCAACCAGCGTGGCGCCGCCGGCGCCGGCGTCAAGCAGGTTGTAGGCGGCGGTGGTGCCAGCGCCGCCGACGCTGAGGAAGTTGTTGGCGCCGGCGGCGATCAAGGTGGCGGCGCCGGTGCCGCCGAGCAGCGAGTTGTTGCCGCCGGAGCCGCCGGTATAGACGCCGCCGCCGGTGCCGCCGAAAATGGTGTCGCCGCCGCCGGTGGCACCCGGAACGTCGCCGGAGACGGTGGCGGCGTGGCTGGAGAGGTTGATGAAATCCAGCGTGCCGCCGATCTGGAAGAAGGCCTTGACGGCGGTGCTGCCGGCCATGGCGTAGATCGTGTCGGCAGCGCCGGAGACCAGCACGTTTGCCGAGTTGTTGACGGAAACGACGTCGCTGCCGCCGTAGGATTCGATGAGGTCGTTGGTGCCGTCGGAATTGACCGAGACATTGCCGAATTCCAGCCCGACGACGTTGCTGGGGACGGAGGAGGCGCCGATGGCGTTGTTGACGGCGTTGCCCTGACCGTTGGTGCCGACATAGGCCGAGTTGCTGACGCCAAGGACCACGCTGTCATTGCCGGCGGCGGCACCGGTGATGGACCAGCTGGCGCCGCTGACATTGAGGAAATCGCCGGCGCCGCCGGCGAGGATGGTGCCGCTGCCGCCATTGGGATTGAAATTGACGGTGCTGTTGGCGCCGAACACCGCCAGCAGGTTGTTGACGCCGTTGCCGGTGATGGTCTCCGAGCCCGGGGCCTGCACGACCAGAGCGTTGTAGCCGGTGGGGACGACAAGACTGATATTTGCAGCACCCGCGGTGGTCGCGCCGACGCTGGAGGTGTTGGTGATTTCCAATATGCCGGTGGTGAAGGCGCCGACCGTCGCCGTTTTGGCGCCGGCCTGGGCGGCGACGTTGAGGTTTTCGAAATTGGCGCCACCGGAGGAGACCGAGGCGGAATCCGCGGTCAGCAGGGATTGCAGGCTGGTGATGAGCGCGCTTGTGCCGGTGAAGCCGGAGGGCACCGTCACCAGCCCGGTGAGCCCCTGGGTGCTGCTATGGCCGCCGATTACCGTTAATGAACCTGACACCGCACGGCTCCCATCTCACCGCCATGTTGAAGCGTTAGCGGCTGACGTCCAGTTATTAACTTTAAGTTGTGTTTTTTGCAAGAACCGCGGATTCGACTGATTGCGGTTGTATTTTGATGATAGGCCGTTTCAGAAGTCGCTCCGGTGAGTCGTCAGGTGGTGATTTTCGAGCACCGAAGCGGAGCGGCCTACCGGCCGTGAGCACGGCAGCGGCCGACCGCCGGTGCGCAGAAGATCGCCGCCTGACGGCCGCCAGAGCGGCTTCTGGAATAGCCTATTCGCCGGATAGCTCGCGGCGGCGCCGTTCCAGTTCCTCGTTGTAGCGGCGCAGGCTGTGCTGCTCGGTTAAGAAACCGAGAATGCGGCGGGTGGTGGGGCCGTCCAGGACCGCCAGGGCGTCGGCTTCGGCGGATTCGAAGGCGGAGACGGCTTCCTTGACGGTCATTTCGGGCAGCAGGAAATGCTGGCCGTGATGCAGGATTTCGGACAGCGCGGCGGCCGGCCTGTTGATGCCGATGGCTTCCGCCGGGTAGGCGATGCCGGCATAGCGGTCATCGGAATCGGTGACCATGACGAACTGGGCGGCGCCCAGAGGGAATTCCCGGCAGAATGCTTCCAGCGACATCTCCTGCGTCACCGCATGCTGGGCGCGGCTCATCATGCGGCCGACGGTGAGGGATTTGATCCAGCCGATATCGACGGCGCTGCGGATGCTCTCGCCGCGCAGATGGAAGCGCCAGGTGGCGAAGGAATAGCCGAACAGGCGGCGCACGGTGAGCGCGGCGGTGATGGAGGCGGCCAGCACCGCCATGGTGACGGCGAAATTCTCGGTGCTTTCCAAAGCCAGGAAAGTCATCGTCATTGGGCCGCCGACGATGGCGACCGCGAGCGCGCTCATGCCCACGACGGCGTAGAAGCCCGACGGCATGACGGTGATGAAGGGCATGACCGAAAGGATGCCGGCGAAGACTTTGCCGAACAGCGCGCCGAGGAAGAGCGAGGCGAAGAACAAGCCGCCGCGGAAACCCGAGCCGATGGAAAAAGCCGAGGCGACGGCTTTCGTGATCAGCATGGCGAGGACGACGATGAAGGGATAGGCGACGTTGATGTCGGCATGCAGCGCCGTGTGGCCAGACGACATGGCGGACGGGCTGACGCAGCCGAGCGCGCCGACGGCGGCGCCACCGATGACCGGTCGTAGCCAGACCGGGATGACGGAGCGGCGGAAACCGGCCTCGATCAGGGTGACGCCGCGCATGATGACGATGCCGGCAATACCGCTGGCGAAGCCCAGTGCCAGCACGATGGGGTACATGGCGCTCGGCACGGCGGCGGGCAGCGTGACATCCAAAGGCGGCGAACCGCCGATCAGGATTTGCACCATGACGGTGCCGCAGAGCGAGGCGATGACGACGAAGGGCAAGGTGGTGATGGAGTAGACGCCGATGATGAGCTCGATGCCGTAGAAGGCGCCGCAAAGGGGTGCGTTGAAGGCGCCGCCGATGGCGGCGGCGGCGCCGCAGCCGACCAGCACCCGCAGATCGTTGCGGCGCAGGCGGAAGCTGCGGCCGAGGCGGGAGGCGATACCGGCGCCGAGCTGGGCGTAGCCGGCCTCCAGCCCGACCGAGGCGCCGACGCCGTTCGACCAGGTGGTCTGGCCGGCGACGATCAGGCTGTCGTTCAGCGACATTCTGCCGCCGTACAACGCGTTGGCCTCGATCGCGTCGATCGGGCTGGCGGGGCGCAGGCGGGTCAGCAGGAGACCGAACAGACCGAGAACCAGGCCGCCCAGGACCGGGACCAGGAAGGCGCGCTCCGGCGCCAAATGGGGGGATTCCGAAAGGCCGCGGCCGGCGGGGAGTTCGAAGAGCGTGCGGTGCATGCAGGTGATGATGAGATTCATGCCGGCGACGCCGGCGCCGGCGATGGCGCCGGTGATGGCGGCCAGGACCGCCAGCCAGACTTCATCCGCGCGCACCAAAGCCCGCAGGGTTTGCGGGGCGTTGATCACCCAGTCGCCGATGAGGCGGCGGCGGGAGGGCGCGGGGGGTATGGAATCCGGCATTGTCCTGGTCTTGTTGCCATGCCGCACCGCGCGCTAACAAGCACGAATGCCCGAACCTGGTAGCGCACCCGATTGGCCGGCTTTGCGCGAGGTGATCGCGGCGTTCGATTTGCGGGCGGATAAATCGCTCGGGCAGCATTTTCTGCTGGATGGCAATCTCATCGATAAAATCCGGCGCTGCGCGGAGCCGCTGACGGGGTTGAACGTTATTGAGGTGGGGCCTGGCCCGGGCGGGCTGACGCGGGCATTGTTGAACAGTGACGCGGCGCAGGTGGTGGCGCTGGAGATCGATCCGCGCGCGGTGGCGGCGGTGGGCGCGCTGGCGGCAACCCGGCCGGCGCGGCTGCGGGTGATTGCCGGGGACGCTTTGAAAGCGGATCTGCCGGCGCTGGTGGCGGGACCGCGGGCGATTGTTGCGAACCTGCCGTATAATGTCGCAACACCGCTGCTGCTGCGCTGGCTGGCGCAGGCGGGCGAATATCAGGCGATGACGCTGATGTTTCAGCTGGAGGTGGCCGAGCGGATTGTGGCGGCACCTGGGAGCGGAGCCTATGGGCGGCTTTCGGTGATCAGCCAGTTCGTGTGCGATGCGGCGATTATGATGCAGGTGCCGGCATCGGCTTTTACGCCGCCGCCGAAAATTGAATCGGCGATTGTAAGGCTGGTGCCGAAGGCGGTGCAGCCGGCCCCGGAATTGTTCAAGGCGATGGAGAAATTGACGGCGGCGGCGTTTGGGCAGCGCCGAAAAATGCTGCGCGGGGCGTTGCGCGGGCTGGGTGGCGAGGCGCTGCTGAGTGCTGCCGGGATTGCGGCGGAGCGGCGGGCGGAGACGCTGAGTGTGGCGGAGTTCGAGCGGCTGATGCTGGCGATGCTGGCGCGGGGGTAAGTGGCTACGTTCGTTGCCGCAGGCCGGAGTGCCCGGTTTGAGTCTCGGGCGCCGCGAGGACCATGCGAACCAGTTCCGGGATCGATCTCGCGCCGGTTTTTTCCATGATGGAGGCGCGATGGTTTTCAACCGTGCGCTGGCTGATGCCGAGGTCGGCTGCAATGATTTTGTTGATCTGGCCGGCCAGAACCATGTCCATCACCTGGCGCTGGCGGCGGGTGAGCGAGGCGATCTGGAAAAGCGCGTTGCTGCGGTTTGTCGCGGCATCGGCGCGATCATTCGACTGCTTCATGGCGCGAAAGACGGCATCCAGCAGGTCGGGATCGCCGTCCTGCTGTCGGCAGGGCGGCTTCGCTTGACGTTGCAATAAAGTGATGGGTAACGCGCGGCTTTGCAGCACTCACCCATCCTACGATCTGTAGGCGCCGTTGATGTCGATGTAGCCGTGGGTGAGGTCGCAGGTCCAGACGGTGGCGCGGCCCTGGCCCAGGCCGATGTCGACGTCGATTTGGATTTCCTGGCCTTTCATATGGGCGACGACCGGGTCCTCGTTATAGCCGCGGACGACGCCGCCGGCCTGGGCGATCCAGGTGCCGCCGATGGCGATGGCGAGTTTGTCGCGGTCGGCGGGCTCGCCGGCCTTGCCGACTGCCATGACGATGCGGCCCCAGTTGGCGTCCTCCCCGGCGATGGCGGTTTTAACCAGAGGCGAGTTGGCGACGGAAAGGGCGATGCGCTTGGCGGAGTGGTTGGAGACCGCGCCCTCGACGGTGATTTCCACGAGTTTTGAAGCCCCCTCCCCGTCCCGGACCACCAGCATTGCGAGGTCGTGGGTGACCTCGGCCAAAGCGCGGCGGAAATCGGCCAGATGGGAAGGGTCGTCGAAGGGTTTGTTGCGGGCCTGGCCGGTGGCGAAGAGCAACACCGTGTCGGAGGTGGAGGTGTCGGAGTCGATGGTGATGGCGTTGAAACTGTGGTCGACGGATTTGGTCAGCATCGATTGCAGGATGGGGGCCGGGATGGCGGCATCGGTGAAGATGAAGGAGAGCATGGTCGCCATGTCCGGCGCGATCATGCCGCTGCCCTTGGCGATGCCGGTGATGGTGATTTCTGTCGCGCCGATGCGAGCGGTGCGGGTGGCCGCCTTCGGGAAGGTGTCGGTGGTCATGATGGCGCAAGCGGCATCCGCCAGGCCGTCTGCTTGCAAGGCGGCGGCCAGGGATTCCATGACGGCGACGATTTTCTGCGCCGGTAGCGGCTCGCCGATGACGCCGGTGGAGGCGAGGAAGATGGTTTCCGACGCGGTGTCCAGTGCTTTGGCCGCGGCCGCCGCGGTGGCTTCAACCGCCCGCAGACCGGCGAGGCCGTTAAAAACATTGGCGTTGCCGGCGTTGACGACCAGGCCGCGGGCGAGGCCGCCGGACAAAATCTCGCGGCAATAGGTGACCGGGGCGCCGGGGCAGAGGTTTTTGGTGAAGACGCCGGCGACGGTGGTGCCCTCGGCGAATGCCATCAGCAGGACGTCGGGGCGGCCCTTGTAGCGAATCCCCGCCTCCCCCACCGCCAGCCTTACCCCTGCCACCGGAGAGAGTTCCGGCATTGGCAGGGCCAAGGGTGAGCGCGGGATGGGCGGCATGAGCGGTTTACTGGCCGAGGTTGACGTTGGTGCCGCCGCTTTCGCTGCCGGAGCTGTTGGCCGGGCTGTTGGCGGGGGTGCCGTCGGCGTTGAAGACCTGGATGGTCACTTTGGAGCGGGCGCTCGCCAGCGTGGATTTGATGGCGGCGTCGGCGAGCTGCTGGCTGATCTGGCCCTTGGCGTCATCGAAGCTTTGCGGCGGCGCCGTGCGGCGGCCTTCGCAGAGGATGACATGCCAGCCGAAGCGCGATTGCACCGGGGTTTTGGTGTACTGGCCGGTCTTCAAAGCGAAGGCCGCGGTGGCGAAGGCCGGCAGCGCCTGGCTCATCTGATCCTGGGAGATCCAGCCGAGTTCGCCGCCGGTGGAGGCGCCGTTCGGGTCGATGCTGTTTTTGGTGGCGAGCTTGGCGAAATTGGCACCGTGGTTGAGCTCTGTGATGATCGCCTGGGCTTGCGCCTGGGTTTTCACCAGGATCTGGCGGACGTCGATCTGCTCGGCGCCCGGCTTGCCGGCGTAATTGGCCTTGTAGGCGGCCTGGACCGCGGTGTCGGTTACCTGCGGGGCGACCTTTTGCTGGACATAGGCGTTTTCAAGCTTTTCGTTCGCGGCGTTCTGCATGGCGGCGGCGACCTGCGGGTCTTTCTGCAGATCCTCGGCCTGGGCGGCGATGAGCAAGGCTTTACGGTCGATCAGCTGGTTGACGATGAGCGGCAGAAGTTCCTGCGGCGGCAGCTGCTGCAGCTGGGCCGGAAGATTGGCGCCGGCGGCCTGGACGTCGCTGAGATGAATGGGTTGGCCGTTGACGGTGGCGAGCACCGGGTCGGCCGGGGCGGGTGCGGCGGCGGGGGCCGCGGCCGGGGCTGCTGGCGGGGTTTGGGCCAGCGCCGACGGGGCGCCGGGGAGGGCAAACAGAGCGGCGGCCAGCGCGAGGGCGGAGACGGCGGGAAAACGATGCATTTATTGAAACCTTCTACCTGAACTTGGGCGCTCCTATGGGCCAACTGATTTAAAGCGGCAAGTCGCTCGGGCGCGCGCCTTGAGGCAGGTAAATGGCCGGTTCAATTGACCCTATACACCCCAGCACCTATGTGAGCGTTGAATTATCCCTTTATATCTTGATGCGGAACCCATCCGAAGATGCTTTCATCCCTCGCCCGCGCCGTATTTGGCACAAGCAATGATCGTGCCCTGAAGGGGTTCAAGCGCCAGGTGGCGGCGATTGCCGCTTTTGAGCCTGGATTGCAGGCGCTGGATGACGCGCAGTTGCGCGGCAAGACCGCGGAATTCCGGGCCCGGCTGGCGGCCGGCGAGACGCTGGATAATCTGCTGGAAGAGGCCTTCGCGGTGGTGCGGGAGGCGGCGTCCCGCAGCCTCGGCCTGCGGCATTTCGACGTGCAGATGATCGGCGGCATGGTGCTGCATTCCGGCAGGATCGCCGAGATGAAGACCGGCGAGGGCAAGACGCTGGTGGCGACGCTGGCGGTGTATCTGAACGCGCTGCCGGGCAAGGGCGTGCATGTGGTGACCGTGAACGATTACCTGGCGACCCGCGATGCCGAATGGATGGGGCAGCTCTACGGGTTTCTGGGGCTGAGCACCGGCGTGATCGTCAACGGGCTGGATGAGGAGCAGCGCCGGGCGGCCTATGCGGCGGATATCACCTACGGCACGAATAATGAATTCGGCTTCGATTATCTGCGCGATAATATGAAGTACCGGCTGGAAGACATGGTGCAGCGGCCGTTCCATTTCGCCATCGTCGATGAGGTGGATTCGATTTTAATCGATGAGGCGCGCACGCCGCTGATTATTTCCGGGCCTTCCGATGAGGCGACCGATCTTTATTTGAAGGTCGATGCCGTGGTGCTGGAGCTGGTCAAGGACGAGGACGTCTATGAGAAGGACGAGAAGGCCAAATCGGTCACGCTGACCGATGCCGGGTCTGAAAAAGTCGAGGATATGTTGCGCGCGGAAGGGTTGCTGGTTGAGGGCAATCTTTATGACATTTTCAATATATCATTGATCCACCATGTGCAGCAGAGCCTGCGGGCGCATGTGCTGTATGGGCGCGACGTCGATTACATCGTGCGCGACGGCAAGGTGGTGATTATTGATGAATTCACCGGCCGGATGATGGATGGCCGGCGGTATTCCGACGGGCTGCACCAGGCGCTGGAGGCGAAAGAGCGGGTGGTGGTGGAGCGGGAGAACCAGACTCTGGCTTCGATCACCTTCCAGAATTATTTCCGGCTGTTTCCGAAGCTGGCCGGCATGACCGGTACGGCGATGACCGAGGCCGATGAGTTCGAGCAGATTTACAAGCTGCAGGTGGTGGAGATTCCGACCAATGTCGGGGTGAGCCGCAAGGATTACGATGACGAGGTCTACCGCTCGGCTACGGAGAAATATGAATCCGTCGCCAAGCTGATCGAGGAATGCCGTGAGCGCGGGCAGCCGGTGCTGGTCGGCACGACGAGCATTGAGAAAAGCGAAATCATCAGCGCCCTGCTGACGAAGAAGAAAATCAAGCATAGCGTGCTGAATGCGCGCTTCCATGAGCAGGAAGCGACCATCGTGGCGCAGGCCGGGGCGCCGGGGGCGATTACGATTGCGACCAACATGGCCGGGCGCGGCACCGACATCAAGCTTGGCGGTAACCTCGAGATGCGGCTGAAGCTGGAGCCGGAAGCCGATGCGGATCAGATCAAGGCGGAGATTGCGCAGTTTCATGACCAGGTGAAGGCGGCCGGCGGGTTGTTTGTGATCGGCACCGAGCGGCATGAGAGCCGGCGGATCGATAACCAGCTGCGGGGGCGGTCCGGCCGGCAGGGTGATCCTGGCGCGTCGCGGTTTTTCCTGTCGCTGGAAGATGATCTGATGCGGATTTTCGGGTCTGAGCGGATGGGCGGGATGCTGCAGCGGCTGGGGCTGCAGGAAGGCGAGGCGATTATCCATCCCTGGATCAACAAGGCGCTGGAGAAGGCGCAGAAGAAGGTCGAGGCCCGGAATTTCGATACGCGGAAAAACCTGCTCAAATATGATGACGTGATGAACGACCAGCGCAAGGAAGTGTATGCGCAGCGCCGGGAATTCATGAGCAGCGATACGGTATCCGGCGCGCTGGCGGAGATGCGGGAGGACGTGATTGCCGATATGGTGGCACGGCGGATCCCCGAGCGGGCGTTTGCCGAGCAATGGATGTCGGCCGAGTTGGCGGAGGACGCCAGGCGGGTGCTGAACCTGGATCTGCCGGTGGTGGAATGGGCCGCCGAAGAGGGGATGGACGAGAACGGCATTCGCGAGCGGCTGATTGCGGCGGCGGATGCGTTCATGGCCGAGAAGGCGCAGAAATTCGGCCCGGATTTGATGGGTTTCGTTGAGAAATCCGTGCTGCTGCAGACGTTTGACCAGGTCTGGAAAGAACATTTGCTGGCGCTGGATCATTTGCGGCAGGGGATTGGGTTGCGGGCCTATGGGCAGCGCGACCCGTTGAACGAATATAAGCGCGAGGCGTTTGCCTTGTTCACGGCGCTGCTCGAGGATTTGAAAGAGCGGGTGACGAGCCTGCTGGCGCATATGGTGATCGGCACCGAGCCGCAGGCGGCACCGCCGCCGCCGGTGATGTTTGAGAGCCATCCGGAACCGGAGCATTTGATCGGCGACGGCCCGGTGGGCGGGGTGGCGGGCGATGTGGCGCTGGCGGAGCCGGGGCCGCGGGTTGCGGTGCAGCCGTACCGGGCGGAGGAGATTGACCCGAACCGGCCGGAGACCTGGGCGGCGACGCCGCGAAATGCCCCCTGCCCCTGCGGGTCGGGCAAGAAGTATAAATACTGCCACGGCAAGGTTTAAGCGGTTTTAGCCGGTGTTGCAGCAGCTGGAAATTCCTGCTGGTTAGCCGGCGATATTTACCGTCTTCGCTTCACCGGGTTGCAGCGGACAATAGTTTGTGGGCCACAAGCCCGGTTCCAGGGACAGATTGTACAGATAAGCGGAGGCATTTTGCGGATCTGTCAGCGAGACTGCCGGTCCGGAATAGCTGCCTGTGGATGGTCCGCTGCGGCCGCTTAAAAACAATTCGACCCAGCCGCCAGGGCAAATTGTAACGCCGCTGTTTAAACTGGTCGCCATGCCGGCATAAGTTATCTGGTGCCGCTCAAAGCTCCAGCTCACCTTTCCTTCAAATCCGCCTGGCCAGACCAGTTGCAGACTCGCTTGATCGGCATTGACGTTTTTTACCAGGATCGATGCCGCATAATTCATTTTGGCAACGAGTTTAACCGGTGGCGCCCTCACGCCGGACGGCGCTGGTGCAGCATTCGCGCCCTGTGATTTGGTACTGTACAGCCAGGCTTCAGCATCCGGGGGAAAGGCGAGTTGCGGCAAAACCACGTCGGCGGCCTGGCTGATTTCGTCGGTGCCGGACGCCTGCATTACCCAAGAATTCGGGTCTGAACTTGCATGCGCATAAAGGTTTGCAGGCGTCAGACTTTCCGAGTAACCCGGATCGACCAGGCCGGCGGCAACCAGCGCTTCGCGAATGCCGGCCGAAAAATTCAAGCTTCCGCGCAGATTTAAATGCAGGTTGTCACCGAATAAAACCGGGTCCCAGATGGGGAAGCCCTGGCTGATGAGATGAACATAGGGCGTGCTCGACTGCAAACCGGCCAGGTAGGCCTGGTAGCCATTGATCAATGCGGGCGTATAATGAACCGCCGAGCTTCGGTCGCGCGGCGGTTCAACCAAAAACACCTTGATCCCGTTCGCCGATAACATCGCGATCGTCCGCCGCATGTAAAAATCTTTCAGCGGCGCGGTATGATCGTCATTGCGGTAGGCATCGTGGTCGAGGCGATCTCCGCCATTTGAATCCGTGCCGTAGAAATGATGTCCGTTATCGAGGATCGTTTGATTATACATCATCGGGCCGGTTGGCAGCGGTCCAGGCAGGGACGCCTGTTCGGCTTGCTTCTGTCCCGGGGCGGTGACGTGCTTGGGTCCGAGGCCGGGGATGCGCCGCAGTTGAGCGGCGGCCAGCGCTTGCAGTTTCGGCAGAGCGGATTTTTGAACCTCGGGAAGCAGATAGGGCGGAAATTTGAGGCAGAACAGAAATGCCTTCACGCGATAGTCGATATCGAATAGAGATTTTGGCCCGGCGATTAATGTATCATTGAACTGTCGCGAATATTTTAAGACCTCCAATGAATCCGAAAAACTCACCACATTATATTCGATGGCTCTTTCCCAGAAAAAGGTTCTCCCCAGTTCCGGATAAAACGAGTTCGTCGCAAATGATGAAGGAACAAAAGCCAGAATCACCGCTTTTGGCCGGTTTGGGCATTTCAATATGGATTTCGCGACATAATAGAGTTCGATCGGGGTTCCGGCGCCAAAGGAAAGATTGCGCACCTGCGGACCAATCTGCGATGGGATGAAAGCGGCGTTTGCCGTAGAATCGCCCAGGATATCAATGTCGCCCAAGTCGCATTTTGCAATGAAATCGGCATGGGCTTTCGCTATCGCATATTCTCCCGACGCCATTTTGCCGAAAAACATCAGAAAAATGACCCACATGGCAATGAGCAGAACGCTGAAAGTGCCGAGCAGTACTGCGAGGTAGCTTTTCATTCGGGTATTCCTAAAATCGGAAATACAGGAACTCGGTCGTTCCGGTCACCGATAGGAAGCTGTAGAGGAGCACGAGCCCGAGTGCGAAGCCGAAAACCGGGGTCGGCCGCCAGATGATGGAAATCAGGGGTTTTTGCGCGCGTGATTTTACCAGTGCCGGGTTTTCCGAGGCGAAGAATTGCAGGGTGTTGGGCATTGTCCAAACCCATAGCAACGCCAGGGCAATCATCATCAGGTTCTGGACCTGACCCTGGGTGAGCGCGGAAACGGCGTGGGTGGCCGCACCGGGCGCCGTTGGCCAGATCGTCATATCGCCGAGCATGGCCATTGCATCGCGGACCGAATGGGCGCGGAAAAAAACCTGGCCCAGCACTACGGCGGCGCAGGTAAGCAATATGCTTGGAAAATCTGTGATGTATTGCACCCAGGCCGGACGAATGGCTGGTTTCTTTTTCGGCCTGATCGCCTTCCAGCCGTGGGCGACGCATAAATAGAAGCCGTGCAGAAGACCAAATATGAGAAACTGCAGGCCGGAACCATGCCACACACCAATCAGGGTCATCGTTATCATGGTGGGCACGGCGACGATCATCGCGAACCCGTCGAGAGTCCGCAGGGCGGCCGCATTTGCCGGCTTGCCTTTTGCGTAGCGCCTGCGGGTGATGGACAAGGCAATCGGATTATACACGTAGAGCGTGACGTAACGGGTCAGCGACATGTGCCAGCGCTGCCAGAACTCGATGACGTTCGGCGCCTTGTAGGGAGAATCGAAATTTGCCGGAAAGGTTACGTTGAACATCTTGGCAAGCCCAAGCGCCATTTCGGAGTAGCCGGAGAAGTCGAAGTAAAGCTGGATGAAGTAGCTGAGCACGGCGCACCAGGCGGCCGGCCGGCTCAGATCATGCGGCTGTGCGAAGCCGGCCGCCACAAAACCGCTGAACCGGTCGGCGACCAGAACCTTCTTGCACAGGCCGACAATGAAAATACTCACGCCGACGGTGAAGTTATTGATGTCGAACCGATATGTTTCCGTCCGGAGGAATTGCGGCATGATTTCGCGGTGATGCAGGATTGGTCCGGCGATCAGATGCGGGAAGAAGGTGACGAACAGAACATATTCCACGAAATTATTGGCCTTCGTGACGCCCGCCCGGCGATCGACGAGGAAGCCAATCTGCGTGAAGGTAAAGAACGAAATGCCAAGCGGCAAAATCGCGCTGCCGAATGCCGATATCGGCAACAGATTTTGCTGATGAAACCATCCCGTCAGGTCGAACAGATATTTATAGTAAACCAGAGCAAGAAGATTGGCCGAGACGCCGCAGAACAAAAGCCAGAAGGTCAGCCGTTCGCGGCTGGAAAACCGAGCAAGGGCGTAGCCGACGGAATAGTTGAATATGATCGAGATCACCAGCAGCAGGAGGTAATCCGTGCCGAGCCAGCTGTAGAACACCAGCGACGCGACGCATAGCCAGGTCATTGCCGCGCGCTGGTGAAGCCGACCGAAGAAAAAGAAGAATAGAAGCGTTACCGGCAGAAATATACAAATAAACGAAATCGAGTTGAACAGCATCTGCTTAAAACGGCCTCATCAGCTGTGATATGTCCTTCAACCGGCCTTGATAAGATGGACCAGATCGCCCGTATTCTTTGCCTCCTCGAGCGAAGCGGTTTTGAATTTCATGCCGAATTCATGTTCCAGCGCCACAATAATGTTGATATGGGCCATGGAATCCCAGCCCGGCACATCCTGCGCCGATGTATCCATTGTCAGCACGACCGAATCATCGCCCACGACATCGCGCACGACCGCCGTCACTTTCGATAGAATTTCGTCATCGGTCATTGTTCCACCTGCGTAAGCCTTATGAACAAGTCTGGCATGGTATATTCGGCAAGATCAAGTGACCAAAGCGTCTCCCCGCCGATGTTTTCTCCAGCGGCGACAAATCCGAGATTTTCGTAATGTTCAGCCACCATTTTATTCTTATCGGTCGGCACATAGCGCCCCCGCAATTGCCTGACGCCCAATGCGGCGGCCTTGGCGGCGAGCACGCCGAGCGTGGCCTTCTCAACCCCGCGGCCAAGAACCCGGCAGCTCATCAGCCAGCTGTCGATCAGCAATTCCTCGCCCGATTTATGGCCGATGACGATGCAGATGATGCCGTTATCACCCAAACGGTCGAGCAGGCGAAAGCTCAGGACCAACGAGTCCGGGTTGGTCATCATCGACTGTACCTGGGCCAGATCGTAGCGCTTTGTGGTGAGGTTGAACTGGTTGGTCTTGTTGATGAGCTGGGTGATGCGTTCGACATTCACCAGATCGGCGGCGGCCCATTTCAGTTCCATTTGCAGATTGCGCAAATAATCGTCGATATTGCTGCTACTGGATTTCAGGTTTTCCCGCTCCGCGTTGAGCCGGTATTGCGCGACGCGGGAGAAATCATCCGCGGTCAGCGAGATGGATTCGAAATATCCGGCGGCGGCCAGGGTTTCCGGCCAGAAGCTGGGATCCTCGGGAAGTTCCGGCACGCGGATTTCGGGAATGGCGTCCCGGACCTGTTCACGCTCGAACGGGTTGTCATCGCAGAACACCAGCGCGTCCAGACCGATGTTGAGGTGCTTGGCGATGGTGCGCAGATTGCTGGCCTTGTCGGTCCAGTTTGCGACGAAACTGGAAATGTCTTCCCGGCGCAGCACCATTTCCGGATGTTTTTGAAACGGGAGCAAGGCGTTCTCCTCGTCATTTTTGGAGCATACCGCGAGGATGATGCCGCGTTCGGAAAGATGTTTGGCGTAAGTCTGGAAGGCAACGAAGGATTCGCCGACGCCGCTGCCTTGACCAAGGCTGATGCCGTCCAGCCCGTCATCGCCGATGACGCCGCCCCACAGGGTGTTGTCGAGATCGAGCACCAGGCATTTTGCCGTGCGGCCGCGCTGTGCGTCGATGACTTGCAGAACCATCTCGCCATATGCGAGGCCGGCCGCCGGGGTGATTTCCTGCTTGGCGCGGTGCCATAGAGCGCGGTCATGCCAGGCGGCGAGGCCGTCGGCGGCAGCGGCTTCATCGATCGCCAGAATTGCGAATTTCTGGTCGATGGATTGTTGCCGCAGGGTTTCATTGAGCTCAGCCGTCAGGCAGGCGGGGGCGCCGGGCAATTGGAATTCGTGATTGCCGACCAGTGGCGGCTGGGTGGGGAGAATTGTTTGCTGGATGATCGCGCATCCGAATTTCTCGAATGCGAGCTCGCGCAAATTCTGCAGCATGCGGCTGGCGAAAGCGAGGTTGTCCCTGATGCTTCCGGGGGTTTTTGCAAGCGCGCCGGAGCCGAAGAGATGCGGGTAGGGAAAAGCGATTAAAACGACATCCGGGTGGAATGCCGCCAGGCCGGATTCAGGATCGTTGAGTTCCTGCAAGGCTGAACCATAGGCATGGGTATAAACCTCTATCGCCATGTTATGCCGGGCGCCCGCAACGCGCAGCCCCGCAGCAAGATGCTCCGTTGTCGCAGAGGACAGGATCGCCAGCTTCAACTTCAGGCCAGCGGCCTGCGGCGAGATTTTCGCGATCAGGCGGTCCAGCTTTAACACTTCGGTAAACCGTAGCTGGTGCCCTGCGATGTGACGCAGCTTCGACCAGAATTCAGGATCTTCAGGCTGCGGGAAAATTGTCTGTGGCTTGAGCCGGGGCAGGAAATCCAGACGGCTCACCACCGGCAGACCATGAGGCAAAGTGGGCGATAGCTTGGAGCGGACGGCGGGGCTGATTTCATGGCGGTTTTCTAGGAATGATTGGGGCAATTAACAAGAAATTTTTTGTTTTTTAGTGGGCTTTTGGAGAATTGCCCGGTCGTTATATTTGCGATTCCCGATTTATAGGGATTGCTTATTTTGACCGGCTTCCGACGGGCGCGCGTGACGTGCCGGCGATGTCGTGGCGGAGTGGATCGGGTACAAAACAGTATTGATGCATCGATGCCGTCGCCTGCAATCCTGGTGCTAAACGCGCCGCAGCGGCTGCCGATGACGCTAGCTGTTTGTTAACAATAGCGCGCATAAATGTTGTTTGTCTTAATATTGAGACTGCATTGTTTGTCGTCTGGCCAGGCTGGCACGGATCAATAGGGCAGATGCCAGACAGCGAGTTATTCGCCCTTTTTCAGACTTTGCGAGTCTTTGCGGCAGCCTGGCCGTATAAATATTGTTACAGGGAATGTTAGGGGGCATTGTTACAGGAGACCTAAGAGAGGCCGTGGCCGGCGGGCGGCAGCGTTGCCAGTGCGGGTGGTTAAGGCTAAGAGGCGTTAGCGGGACCCGTAGCTCAGCTGGATAGAGCGTTGCCCTCCGAAGGCAAAGGCCAGGCGTTCGAATCGCCTCGGGTCCGCCATAAAATCGACGGATAATGTTGTTGCAATGGGAGCGGTGCTGCGCCCTGCCCTGCTTGCTGGTTGCGGCCGGCGTGCCCAATTTAGCCGGGACATGGGGTGGAAGGATTGCAGGGTTGGCGGAAAAAGACAGTGGCAGCATTCGGATCGGCGTCGGCGGTTGGACGTTTGAGCCTTGGCGCGGCATTTTCTATCCCGAGAAACTGCCGCAGAAACGGGAGCTGGAATATGCGGCCCGGCAGCTGACGACGATTGAGATTAATGGCACCTATTACGGTTCGCAAAAACCTGAGAGTTTTCGGAAATGGTATGATGAGACGCCGGAGGGGTTTGTCTTTTCGCTGAAGGCATCGCGTTACTCTACCAATCGGCGGGTGTTGGCCGAGGCCGGGGAGTCGATTGAGCGGTTTTTTAAGAGCGGTGTGCTGGAGCTGAAGGAGAAGCTTGGGCCGGTGAACTGGCAGTTCATGCCGACGAAGAAATTCGATGCGGATGATTTCGAGGCGTTTTTGAAGCTGTTGCCAAAGCAGATCGGCGGCCGGAAAATTCGGCATGTGGTGGAGGCGCGGCATGAGAGTTTTCGCAACGCGGAGTTTGTTGCCATGCTGCGGGAGTACGGCGTGGCCGCCGTGATTGCGGGGGATTCCGAATTTCCGCAGATTGCGGATATTACCGCGGATTTTGTCTATGCGCGGATCATGGGCACGCAAGTGGATGAGCCGCTCGGCTATCCGGACAAGGCGCTGGATCTTTGGGCGAAACGGGCAAAGCTGTGGGCCGCGGGGAAGTTGCCGAAAGATTTGGCGCCGGTGGAGCCGGTTAAAACGGACGGCAAGGCGCGCGATGTGTTTCTCTATGTGATCAGCGGCGCCAAGGTTCGTAACCCCGCCGCCGCGCAGGCGTTGATCGAGCGGATTTAGGGGTCGGCGGTTGCCGGTTCGAGGCCGGCGGCGAGCGCGTCCTCGGCTTTTTCCAGCCAGATGAATTCCAGGTTGTTCCTGGTTTCCTCAGGGATCTCGTCATAGTCCCGGCGGTTGCGGGCCGGGAGCATGACGCGCTTCAGCCCGGCCGCCGCCGCGGCGATGACTTTTTCCTTGATGCCGCCGACCGGCATGACGAGGCCGCGCAGGCTGATCTCGCCGGTCATTGCGGTGTCGCTGCGCACCGTGCGGCCGGTGAGCAGCGAGGATAGCGCCATGAACATGGCAACGCCCGCGCTTGGGCCGTCCTTGGGGGTGGCGCCGGCGGGGACGTGGACATGGATGTCGGTGCGGCCGAAAACCTCTGGATCCAGGCCGAGCTCGGTGGCGCGGTTTTTCAGAAGGCTGAAGGCGGCCTGCGCGCTTTCCTTCATGACGTCGCCGAGCTGGCCGGTGAGCAGCAACCCGCCGCGGCCGGCCGAGCGGGTTGCCTCAATGAACAATATGTCGCCGCCGACCGGGGTCCAGGCGAGGCCGGTGGCAACCCCCGGGACGCTGGTGCGCAAGGCGATCTCGCTCTCGAAGCGCGGCTGGCCGAGGATGGTGACGACATCCGCGACATCCAGCGCGACTGTCTTGGTGCTGCCGTCGGCGATGCGGACCGCGACGTTGCGCAGCAGCCGGCCGATTTCACGCTCCAGGCTGCGCACCCCGGCTTCGCGGGTGTAGCCATGGATGACGGCGCGCAATACGTCGTCGTCCAGCTGCACCTCGGCCTCGGTGAGGCCGTTGGCGGTGCGCTGGCGGGCCAGCAGGTAGCGCCGGGCAATTTGCAGTTTTTCGCCTTCGGTATAGCCGGTCAGGCTGATGATCTCCATGCGGTCGCGGAGCGGCCCTGGGATGGTGTCCAGCATGTTGGCGGTGGCGATGAAGACGACGCGCGAGAGGTCGAAGGGCACGGCGAGGTAATTGTCGCGGAAAGTGCCGTTTTGTTCCGGGTCGAGGACTTCGAGCATGGCGGAGGCGGGGTCACCCTGGACGCCGGCGCCGAGCTTATCGATTTCGTCCAGCATCATGACGCAGTTGCGGGTGCCGGCTTTGCGCAGGCTTTGGACGATGTTGCCAGGGAGTGCGCCGATATAGGTGCGGCGATGGCCGCGGATTTCGGCTTCGTCATGCACGCCGCCGAGGCTCACGCGGACGAATTTGCGATCCATGGCGCGGGCGATGGATTGGCCGAGCGAGGTTTTGCCGACGCCGGGCGGGCCGACGAAACACAGGATCGGCGCCTTGCCGTTGGGCGCCAGCTTGCGCACCGCCAGAAATTCGATGATGCGCTGCTTGATTTTGTCCAGGCCGAAATGGTCGGCATCCAGGATGCGCCGCGCTTCGATGATGTCGATCGGCTTTTCGTCGGGGAGCGCCCAGGGGAGCTCGATCAGCCAGTCGATATAGGTTCGGGTCATGCCGTATTCGGCGGCGGCTTCCGGCATGCGCTCCAGCCGGCGGATTTCCTTCAGGGCGGCGGCTTCCACCTCGGCCGGCATGCCGGCTTTGGCGACGGCGGCGTTGAGGTCGGCGATTTCCTGCGCCTTGCCGGAATCGCCCTCGCCGAGCTGGCGCTGGATGGCGGCCAGTTGTTCGCGCAGCAGCATTTCGCGCTGGCGTTCGTTGAGCGAGGAGCGGGTCTGGTCGCGGATTTCGCGGGAGAGCCGCAGGACTTCGATGCGGTGCGCCAGCAGGCGGGAGAGCCGGTCGATGCGGGCGGCGATGTCGGTTGTTTCCAGCACCTCCTGCTTCTCATCCGCGGTGATGTCCATATAGGCGGCGACGAGGTCGGCGAGGACGGCGGGGGAAGTGGCGCCCTGCACCGCGGCGATGAGTTCCTGCGGGGCCTGGGGCAGCAGTTCGAGGGCTTCCACGGCCTGGCCCTGGAGATGGATGAAGCGGGCTTCGATATCCGGGCTGGTTTTTGCTGTCTCCTCGAGCCGCGCGATGCGGGCGACGATGAAGGGGGTTTCGCGCAAAAATTCGATGACGCGGAAGCGCTGGTCGCCCTGGGCGATGAGGCTGTGGTTGCCGTCCGGTGCTGTGACATAGCGGAGCACATTGCCGATGGTGCCGGTGCGGTGCAGGTCGAGCGCCGAGGGGTCCTGGGCTTCCGGGTCGCGCTGCATGAGGAAGCCGATCTGGCGGCTGTTGCGCACGGCTTCCTGGGCGGCGGCAACGGAGCGCGGGCGGCTGATGGTGAGCGGCAGAACCACACCGGGGAAGAGGACGAAATTGCGCACCGGCACGATGATCAGCATGTCGGGATCGAGATGGAATGGCGCGGCGTCAGCGGCGATCGTGCCGGAAGATCCGGCGTCGTCTGGGGCGCGAAGAAATTTAATTCTGTGGTTCATCGGGATCACCGGATGGTTTTCTGTTTATGCAAGGTAACGATCAGGCAGCCGTCGGAGGAGGTCCGGCTGATTTTGTCGTAGATGCCGGGGGGAATGCGCAGGCGGCGCTTGAAGCAGCCTTGCGGTAGCTCCAGGCGGTGGATGATGGCGGTTCGGAGCGCGTGGGGGAGGACGCGCTGGCCGAAGATTTCCAGCGAGCCGTGGTCGATGGCCGTGGTGATCGATGCCGGGTCGACGCCCGGCATGGCGGTGATGACGATGACCTCGTCGGCGGTCTCCATCACATCGGCCGGGGGTTCCCAGCATTGCGCGTCACTTCCCGCATGGGGGTGGAACAGCTGACGCTGAATGCGCTCGGCCTGGGCCAGCATTTCGAGCGCCTCCGACCACATCCAGCTTCGCGGATCGGACGTTTTCATGGGATCGCCTCCCGGGTGGGTTGTTGACGTTTGTAAATGGCACCCTGCGATGAAGTTTCCACCACCGCAAGGCGCAGCGCTGGGGCGCTGCGGCCGGATGGAAGATTGTACTGCGGCGCGGCACGACGATGGGCGCCCGGGTGTATTCTCTCCGGATCATTGCACGTGTTTAAGCGGACCGCGCAATCCTTATGTAGAAGCCAGCGGCAGGAGGATGGTATGCGGGATCGACCGGCGATCCGGCGGGCACCAATATCGTGCAGGTGCTGACGCAGGGGACGAAGATTGCAACCGCTCAAGGCACGATGTTCATGCATCCGTTTACCGGCGCCTATAGCGATAGCGAGCTCGCGGCGATCGGCAATTACCATCGGGCAGTTTGGCTTTGCGCAAGGCACCGGGCTGCTTCCTTACCAGCCGCCGCCGAGCGGCCGGAATATCGAGACGCTGTCCAGGGTGCGGCGGACAAAAATTGGCGCCGACGATCTGCGGCGCCTGGGGTTTTAGCGCCGCGTGTAGAGACGCCAGGATACCGTGGCGGCGGAGGCGTCCCACGGGTTCGGCGGGGCCGTGATGGTGCTGGCTTGTGTCAGCACATAGCAGCAGGCGAGTTCCGCGCTCAACGCCGGCCATTTGTCGACGGCGTCAAAATTCTGGGCGGGGAGCATGGAATTGGTGACCAGGAACGCGGCCGGGGGCTGGGATTTGATCTGCGCCATGAATTGGTCGCGCCAAATCTGGCGGCCGGGGTCGAGGAAGAACCAGTACGCGAAAGGATTGGCCTGGCGCATGCCGCTGCGCGCCATGGCGAGGAAGGCGCCGCCGCTGATGTCCAGCATTTCGACGCGCGAGCCGGGCGGCAGATGCGCTGTCAGCGCCGCCTGCATTTCAGCCGTCGCCGGCGCGGGCATCAATTGTTGGCCGGGGGTTTGCGCATAGCCGACGGCCTGCATGCCACGGGCGGCAAAAACCACGAAGGAGATTGCAAGAACGGCGAGGGCGAGATTGCGCGGGCTGCGCGCCAGGGTCCAGGCGCCGAGGCAGATGACGGCGGCGATCAGCGGATAGAGATGGTAGAAGAATCCTTTGCCCTGAATGACATAATGGATCAGGCCGAAGATTGCGAAACCGAGCAGGATGCGGGCTCTGCGATTGCGGATGAATCGCACGCCGTAAATGGCGGCAAGGCCGAGGCCGCCCGCCTGCAAAACCAGTTGTTCGACGGCGGTGACGGTGAGCGATGCCAGGGTTTTATGCGCGAACTTTGCGTAAAACGGCGAGTAGGTATGGGCGTCGTAAAAAAACGGCAGGAGGGAGCCGAGATGCGCCAGTGCCGCCAGCGTGACGAGGCCGACCAGCGCGACGCCGGCGAACAGTGCGATGACCCGGCGCAATAGCCAGGGCGGGTTGAGGGCGGCCAGTGCGATCAACAAGATCGCTGTCGGTTTCAGGATGACTCCGAAACCGATGCAGCTGCCGGCGGCGAATAGAAGGAGGGTGGCGCGGGCGGGTTTCTCGGACGCGAGGATGATGCAGAGCACCGCCGCAAGTGCCGGGACCAGGAGCAGATAGTCGCGCTGGCCGGCGGCCGGCGGGCCGGAGAGCAGATGGGCGGCAATGATCGTCAGCGCCGCGAGCGTTGCGAGGATGCGGCCGGCCGGCCAGACCAAAGCGGCCGCGAGCAGGCCGATGATCAGCGAGCAGGCGAGGTCGCAGAGCCGGAAGGGAAAATCGCCCATGCCGGCGACATAGATGATGGCGGCGTGCAGCGCGTAGACCAGCGGCATGTTCATATCGATGAAGTCGCGATAGGGCACGGCACCCATCAGGAATTGCGCGCCGGCGAACTGGAACATTGCGGCGTCGCCGACGAGCGGCCAGTGCAGCGATATGAGGGCGAGCCAGACCGTGAGACCGCCCATGCCGAGGCAAACCAATCCGGCGAACCGGCGTATAATGACAGATGGCATATACCTCCTTAGCCGATAATTTCCGGGCCGGCGCGTCTGGGTTGAAGTTTGTTGCTGTTGCGTGAAGTGGCGTGATGTTTGATGCGGCGAATTAGGGTGCTGTTGAAAACGCGGCCTCGGGGTGTATTTGCTGCAGATCGGCCTCGAAGCCCATGATATACAACAAAAACATCCTGACAAGAAAATAGCGTTTCCGGGTACGCCGGCGTAGGCCCGGCGCGGCCCTGGGCGGGGTTTGCCCGGCGGTGCGGCTGCCTTCGAATCGGTGACAACCTATGGTATAGGCTTGGCCGGACACGGGTTGGACAGGAACGCCGGTGATGAAGTTGCTTGACGAGACACTTGGCAGGCCTTCGAAAACCACCCCGCTCGATACATTGCCGCTCTGTGTCGATCTGGATGGCACGCTGGTGCGGACGGACACGCTGCTGGAATCGGCGGTCGCGGCTTTTTTTGATAATTGGCGGACGATTTTCAAGATGCCTGGCTGGCTGGCAGGCGGGAAGCTGCGGCTGAAAGCGGAGCTGGCCAGACGCTGGCGGTTCAATCCGGCGACCCTGCCGTATAACCAGGATTTGCTGGAATATCTGCGGGCCCAGTATGCGGCCGGGCGGGAGATTGTGCTTTGTACCGCGAGCCATCGGGAAATTGCCGAGCGCATTGCGGCGAGCCTTGGGCTGTTCAGCGCGGTGATTGCGACCGATGACGCCGGGCCGAATCTGCGCGGGAGTGCGAAGGCGGCAGCACTTTGCCGGCGCTTCGGCAAAGGCGGGTTTGTCTATATCGGCAATGAGAAAGACGATCACGCGGTGTGGCGCGAAGCGGCTGCGGCGATTGTGGTGAATGCTCCGGCATCGCTGATCCGTGCGGCGAAATCCCGCTATAAGGTCATTGCGGTGATTGAACGGCCGAAGGGCGGCTGGCGCGCGGCGGCGAAGGCGATCCGGCCGCAGCAATGGGTGAAGAATCTTTTGTGTTTGGTACCGCCGGCGGTGGCGCTCGACTTCAGCCATGGCCGGTCCTGGACCGGGGCGATGGCGATTGCGGTTGCGTTTTGTCTTGTCGCGTCCTCGATCTATCTGATTAACGATATTTCCGATCTGGAGGCCGACCGGGCGCATCCGCGGAAATTCCGGCGGCCGTTCGCGAGCGGCGCATTGGCGGTCTCCCGGGGGATTATGCTGTCGCCGCTGCTGATGATTTGCGGCCTGGCATTGGGCTGGGCGAGCGGGGCGTTTATCGCCATCGCGGTTTATGGGCTGAGTTCGCTCAGCTATATGTGGCTGAAGACCCGGCCGCTGGTGGATGTTTTTCTGCTGGCGCTGCTCTACACCATCCGGCTGGTCGGCGGCGGCGAGGCCAGCGGGCACCCGGTGTCGCTCTGGCTGCTGGGGTTTTCGTCCTTTCTGTTCTTAAGCCTGGCGCTGATCAAGCGGGTCTCGGAATTGTACCGGCTGGCGGAGACCGGCGGTGCAGCTGAGGTGATGCGGCGCGGGTATTATCTGGGCGATCTGCCGGTGGTGCAGATGTTCGGCTGTGCGGCGACCTTTGCGTCCGCGATCGTGCTGTCGCTTTATGTGCAGAACCAGACCGCGCTGGCGATCTATCCGCATGCCGCGGTGCTCTGGGCCTGGGTACCGCTGTTGCTGTTCTGGCAGTGCCGGCTTTGGCTTTCGACGACCCGCGGGTTCATGCATGACGATCCGATTGTGTATGCGTCGCGCGATTGGGTGTCCTGGATTACGGTGGGATGCCTGGCGGCGATCGGGTTTTTGGCCTGGCTGCCGATATCGCTATGACGCGTTCATGAACCAACAGCCGCAAAGTGCAAAGCCAAAGATGATTACTTCGACGGTTATGGCGCTGATACTGGTGAGCGTGGTGTTCTCGGCACTGGCGCAGATATTGTTGAAGTCGGGCATGAGCACGGCTTCGGTGCAAAGCGCGATTGCGGCCGGCGGCGCGGCCCCGGTGATCCTTGCCATTCTGGGGAGTTTTAAGGTCTGGCTTGGGCTTTTCCTGTATGGGTCAAGCGCGGTCAGCTGGCTGTTCGTGCTCTCGAAGCTGGATGTTTCGGTGGCTTATCCGTTTGTGGCGATCGGGTTTATTCTGACCATGATCCTCGGCTGCACGCTGCTGGGCGAGCCGCTGACGGCGCGTAAGGTTTTTGGAACGGTGCTTGTGTCCGTCAGCATTTATTTGATCGTAGGCTGAGTTTAGCTGTCGCGGCGCAGCAGGACGGCGCCGCCGAAATTGCCGCCGCCGTTGCCGACCGCCGAGAGGTTGACATCTGTTACCTGGCGGGCGCCGGCCTGGCCGCGCAGTTGCAGCACCGCTTCGTGCAGATGCCCCATGCCGTGCATGCGGCCCTCCGACAACTGGCCGCCGTTGGTGTTGATGGGCCGCTCGCCGGTGAGAGAGATGCGCTGGCCACCCTCGATGAAGGCGCCGCTTTCGCCTTCGCCGCAGAAGCCGAGCGCTTCCAGCCAGGACATGGTTAGCCAGGTGAAGCCGTCATAGAGATGCGCGGTGCGGACGTCTTTCGGTTTGAGGTCGGTACGCGACCACATCATTTTTGATGCGTCGTGCATGGCCTGTTTGGGGAAATCGCTGCGGGAGACCCAGGTGTCCATTTTATCATACGAGCCGGCGCCGATGGCCTCGATGACGACGGGGGTCTGCTTGCAGCCGCGGGCGGCGTCCAGCCGGGAGACGATGACCGCGGTGGTGCCGTCGCAGGGGACGTCGCAATCCAGCAGGCAGAAAGGCGTGGTGATGATGCGGGCCGACATGTAGTCGTCCATGGTGATGGGGTCGCGGTAGATGGCTTTGGGGTTGAGGCCGGCGTTGGCGCGCTGGACGATGGGGATGGCGGCCATTTGCTCGCGGGTGATGCCATAGCGGGTCATATGGGCGTTGGCGTGGATGGCGGTCCAGATGGAGGCGGATGGGGCGTTGTAGGGCATGAGGAATTCAAGCCAGCTGGCGGCCCAGGAGAGGGTTTGGCCGGCATCCGCCGCGGCGGAGCCGTAGCTCGGCGTCCAGCGTTCGCCGAGCGCGCGGTAGCACAGGACATGGGTGGCGTAGCCGGCGGAGATGGCGGCGACGGCTTCCATGATGGGGGAGAGCTGGGCGGCGTTCTCGGCGCCCGACCACCAGTTCAAAGATAGATTCAGGCTGTTGGCGATGTCCGACAAAGCGGCGGCGCCGGCGCCGGCGACGGTGCCGCGCGGGACGTTCGGCCAGCAGGAAATGCCGTCGATGTCTTCGGGGCGGAGGCCGGCATCGGCGATGGCAAGTTCGCAGGCACGGACGGCGAGCTCAAAAGGGAGCACTTGCGGTTTGCGGTAAATCTCGGACTGGCCGAGGCCGGTGATGGCGGTGTTTTTTTCTGCATAGCGGGTCATTGGGGCGTTCCGGTTATTCGGCTTCGAAGAGCGGCAGGAAGATGTCGTTCGGATTTGGTTCGAAGAAGACTTTGACCCGCTGGCCGATATGGACGTCGGCGATCGGGGTGCGGGGCATATTGGTCACCATGCGCAAATCCGGCTGTTCGTCGAGCTGGACCATGGCGACGACATAGGGGACTTCGACGCCCGGGATCCAGGGCTGGGCGTTGACGGTGAAGCCGACGACATGGCCGCGGCCGGAGACGGGTTGCGGGGCGATATCTGCCGAGCGGCATTTGGGGCAGCGCGCGGCGTAGGGGTGGATCCAGGTTTTACAGGCGCCGCATTGCAGGAGGTGAAGATTGCCGTCGGCGCCGCCGCACCAGAAATAGGCGTTTACTTCGGTGATGCGCGGCAAGGCCCGGCGGGAGGCTGCTTTGGGGGCTGCGGTGGCTGTGTCGCTCATGCTTCGGCGGGCTCCTGGATCTGGATTTTCTTGCCTTGGTGGTGCCGGGGGCGGGGCGTTGTGTCAACAGGATCGCCAGCGAGGATTGCTGGCGCGGCGCGGGCTGGTTAGGCTGGGCGCAAAGCATGGGGGGCGGAATATGTGGAGATCGGGGTTGGCCGCACTGGCGGTGTTTGGTTGGATTTGTCCGGTGGCGATGGCGCAGATGCAGTTGCCGGCTGGGGTGTATGCCGGGCAGCTGGACGCCGGGCTGGCGCCGGCCGGCGATTATCGACTGGATCCGGATCATACCGCGGTTGTCGCGAAGGTTTCGCATATTGGATATTCCTACAGCATTTTCCGTTTCGGTAAGGTGACGGGGAATCTGCATTGGGATGCTGACCCGGTGAAGGATACGCTGGAGGCTACGGTGGAGACGGCATCTATTGAGACGCCGGTTGCGGGGTTTGCGGCGGAGCTGGCGGGACCAGGATATCTGGACAGCAAGAAATATCCGGAGGCGCGGTTTGTTTCGACGAAGTTTGTAAAAGTTGGGGCGACCGAGGCGAAGGTTGCAGGAAATTTCACGCTGCTGGGGAAAACCGTGCCGCTGACATTTGACGTAATGCTGGTGGGTGCCGGCAAGGGTTTTATGGGGCATGCCCGGATGGGCGCCGAGGCGACCGCGAATTTGAAGACCGCGGATTTTGGCTTATCGCCAATGCTTGGGGAGCAGGTGCAGCTGGTGATCGATGCCGAGTTCGGCAGTGTGAAGTAGCGCGCGGTTTCGCCGGTGTGCTGTTTGATTGGCTGGGGAATTAGCGCAAGCCTGAGGCAAATCAGGCGCTTCATTATGGCGGCGGAGGAATTTCCCACATCCAGGCGGGGATTGGCGCAGATTGCGGCGGCGGGGTGCGGAAGCGCACCCCACCCTACGCGTGCTTTGTGGGTGTGATGGCTGGAGGATTGGAAGGCGGGGCGGTGTAGAAGTTGCGGTAGATTGCGCCGTCGCTGAAGCTGCAGGTTAAATCTGTTGCCGTTGCGCTGATTGTTCCGGCGCAGTTCATCGCTTTCGGCTGGTCGACGGCAACCATGGTGATGGTGAAGGCGGCGGACGCGGTCTGGGGTACCTGGCCCCAGAGCGTCATGGTGTTTTTGACGTCCGCGTTCATGAAGGCGTCGCCGGTGAGGGTTTCGCCGTTGGGAAAAATAAAGAGGACGGTGGCGCGCGGATTGCCTTTGATGCCGATCAGCCTGACGATCGGCGTGCCGTCCCGCAGCGCGATCTGGTTGGCCGGCGTTAGTTGAATGGGGTTTGCTGTGAGCTGGGGGGCGCAGCTTGCTACCGTGAGCGCTAAGAGGGCTGCGCATTCTCTGGCGTGACGGTGAGAGGTCATTGCGGGATTTTATCGGCCAGATGTTTCCATGCGATGAAAGCGCCGGGGTAAAGGGTTAGCCGGAAGCGGTGGGGTGCGAAAATGCACCCCACCCTACCGCTTGTTTGGCGCTTCGGTGTTGTTGCGGGCGGCAGCGGCGGTGGGGGTGAGCGGGAGTGTGGGCGGGAGTGAGGATAAAACTCTCTTTGCGGTGTCCGGGTTGCGGACGTCGGCTGTGAGGGTTGTGCCGTCTGTGCTGGTGAACAGCAGGTTCATGCCGAAGGGGAATTTTTGCAGGTCGACGCGGGCTATTTCCGCGAAAGACCAGCACGTATCGCGGAAGATGCGGAAGCGGATGCCGTCCCGGGTGATGGACAGACGGGGGTTCATGCTGTTTTTGGTGGTGCCGCCGAGGCCCCTGCCCCCGGTCATCAGCGATCTTACGGGGATGGGGGTTTCGTCGCCGGTTGCGGTTTGCAGGGCGAGGTTATCCAGGCGGCGCTCCCTGGCTTTGAGGATGCGCAGCGCCAGCCAGAGTGCGAATGCCAGGATCAGCAGCGACAGGAGACTGGTGGAGAGGACGATGGCGGTTTGGGACATTTTTATCCTTGCCAGCGGGACGGTTTGGCCGCGAAGGTTGCGCCAATAAGCGCCGAACGCAAGTGGAGGAAACAAAATGAAGGCTTCGATATTTCACGCCGTGGGCGAGAAGCTCACCGTTGAGGATGTGGAACTCGATGGGCCGCGGGCAGGAGAAATTCGGCTGCGGGTGCAGGCGAGCGGGCTTTGCCATAGCGATTACCATCTGATCGCCGGGGATAATGCGACGACCACCCCGGCGGTGCTGGGGCATGAGGCGGCGGGGATTGTCGAGGCGGTGGGGGATGGGGTTTTCGGGATTGCGGTGGGGGACCGGGTGGCGACGTCGTTTTCGGCGTTTTGCGGAGAATGCGCGCAGTGCCAGACCGGGTTTAATTATCGCTGCGATGCGAAGCCGACGGGGATGGCGCGCGAAGCGGGGTCGCGCATTACCTGGAAGCGGCGGCCGGTTTATCAGCTGGCGGGGATAGGCGGGTTTGCGGAGGCGGTGGTCGCGCATCAGCGTTCGGTGGTGAAAATTCCTGAAGGCGTGCCGGCGGAGTGCGCGGCGCTGATGGGGTGCGCGGTGCAGACCGGCGTGGGCGCGGCACTGTATGGCGGGCGGGTGCAGGCAGGATCAACCGTGGTGGTGATTGGCTGTGGCGGGGTTGGATTGAACGTGGTGCAGGGGGCAAGGATTGCGGGTGCCGCGGTGATTATCGCGATCGATGTGTCGGCGGCGAAATTGGCGGCGGCAAGGAAATTTGGCGCGACGGATACGGTGCTGGGCGGGCCGGATGCGGTGGCGGAGGTGCTGGAGATCAGCGGCGGCGGCGTTGACACTGCGTTCGAGGTGATCGGGCTGCCGGCGACGTTGCTGCAGGCGTTTAAAATGCTGCGCAAAGGCGGCACCGCGGTGCTGGTGGGAATGCCGCGGACCGGCGCCGAGGTGGCACTGCCGATGGCGAGTTTGATGTTCAATGAGGTGCGGGTTGTCGGCTCGTTGATGGGGAGTTCGCCGTTTCAGATTTTGTTACCGAAATTGGCGAGACTATATCGGGATGGGAAGTTGATGCTGGATGAGTTGGTTTCGGACCGGATTTCGTTGGGGGAGATTAATGAGGGGTATGCACGGATGATTAAGGGCGAGACCAGAAGAAATGTTGTTGTTTTTTAGTTGGTGGGCTTTGACCGTGCGGCATGAGTGTAGGATGGTAAAGAGGGTGGGTTAGCTTCGCTAACCCACCCTACGAGAGACGGGGGCGCCGAGCGTCCGTGGCTTGGATTCAAAACAGTTTTTGCGGAGCTTTTTTCAAAAAGCGACCCCTTACTTCGTCGCGGCGACTGCGGCGCGGAGGAGGTCGTCTACTTCGTCGGGGCGTTTTACGTAGTC
Source organism: Rhodovastum atsumiense (assembly GCA_026225115.1). Lineage (GTDB taxonomy): Bacteria > Pseudomonadota > Alphaproteobacteria > Acetobacterales > Acetobacteraceae > Acidocella > Acidocella atsumiense_A. The sequence continues at coordinate 5,294 of JAMFSE010000119.1, read as the reverse complement.
GTGGGTTTGCAGGGATAGGATGGTGACGCCGGCAGCGGCGTAATCGGGGATGCGGCGGAAGGCATCCTGCGGATTGGTTTCCGAGGCGCGGGGTTTCAGGGTTACGCGGACCTGGAAGTTGGTGGGGTCGCGGCCTTTGTCCTGCATGGCGGATTTGATGCTGGCGATTTGTTCGGCGAGCACATCCGGGCGGTTTTCGGCGGGGAGCCAGCCGTCGCCGAGTTCGGCGATCCGGTCGAGGTTGCGATCACCGAGGCCGAAGCCGAACCAGACCGGAACCCCGCCTGGCTGGGCTGGGAAGGGCTGGGAGTAGATATCGTTGAGGCTGTAGAATTCGCCCTGGTGGTTGGCGGGGGATTGCGTCCATAGCGCTTTGCAGGCGCGGATCTGGTCGGTCATGCGGGAGAAGCGTTTTTCCCAGGGGATGGCCGAGGTTTCATATTCGGCGCGCTGCCAGCCGACGCCGATGCCGATGTCGACGCGGCCGCGGGAGATGAGGTCCAGCGTGGTGAGGCTTTTGGCCAGCAGCGGCGGCGGGCGGAGCGGCGAGACCAGGATGCCGGTGGAGAGGCGGATGGTTTTCGTGACGGCGGCGATGCCGGCGAGCAAAGTGATCGGCTCGAACCAGGGATAGTCGGCGGGGGTGCCGGGCTTGCCGTAGGGGTAGCCGGTGGGGTCGGTGACGCGGACGATGTGGTCCGCGACCTCGACCTGGGCGATGCCGATTTCCTCGGCGCGTTTGACCTGCTCGATGATGCCCCAGGGGTCGGCGCCGTACCAGTCCTGCAGCTTGTGGGTTTGGATGGCGAGTTTCATGGCGCTTTTGCTCCCGGCGTTTTGGCAAGCACTTGCGCCGGGGCGGCTTATCTGGTCAAGCGCGGCGGGTTATGGGTCGGGTTTTGCAGAAATTTGGGGCGGGTGCGTGGCGGCGGCCGATGGTTTGGTGCCTGGCGGCGGGACTGGCGCCAAGGCTGCTGAACGCGCTGGTGCTGCGGAATTTTTATGCGCCGGATGAGATTTTTCAATATTTGGAGCAGGCGCATCGGCTGGTGTTTCATGGCGGTTTCGTGCCGTGGGAATTTCAGGTTGGGTTACGGTCCTGGTTGATCCCGCTGGCGCTGGCGGCACCGATGGCGGTCATGCGCTGGTTCACTGCGGCGCCCTTGCCGGGGCTGCTGGCGGTCCGGGTGGCTTGCTGTTTGGCGTCGCTGTCCGTGGTGTGGTGCGCGGTGCGGCTGGGGGCGATTTACCAGGGGGTTCGCGGGGCGTGGCTGGCGGGGATGCTGGCGGCGGTCTGGCCGGATTTATGGCTGATGGCGCCGCATCCGATGGAGGAGGCCTTCGCCGCCTATGCGTTGCTGCCGGCGATTTATCTGGCGGTGCTGCACCGGCGGGATGGGCGGAGGCGGCACGTGCTGGCGGCGGGGTTTCTGCTGGGGCTGAGTTTTGCATTGCGCGAGCAATTGGCCCCGGCGATTGCGATAGCCGGGATTTATCTTTGCAGCAGGCAATTGCGGAACTGGTGGCTGGCGGTCGGGATGGCGGCGTTGCCGGTGCTGGCAGTGGGGTTGCTGGACTGGTGGAGCTGGGGCGAGGCTTTTCGTAGTTTCTGGATGAATTTCTATCTCAATCTGGTGGTTGGGATTGCCTCCGGTTATTTCGATTCCAGCTCGCCGCTGTATTTTCCGCTGAACCTGCTGCTGGCGTGGTTGTGGGGGGCGGTTGTTCTGGTGTGGCTGGCGTGGCGGGGGGCGAAGCAGTTCCCCGTCGCGGGCTGGGTGGTGCTGGCGATTCTGGTTGAGCACAGCCTGATTACGCATAAGGAGTTGCGCTATATTTTTCCGGCGGTGGCGCTGGCGGTGCCGCTGGCCGGGATTGGGCTGGCCGGGGTTTGGCGGGATGGCGACGTGCGGGGTTTTGCTGTGGTGGCGCTGTTGCTGGCCGGGCCTTATGCGAGTCCGGTTTTCTACCAGACGCTGCGCTGGCAGGGGAGCGCGTTTGGGTTTTACTGCGCGCTGGCGGCGCATGATCCGCATGAGGTTGCGATTGAGATCTGGGATCGGGGGTTTTTGCCGATCATGCCGGTGTTTGGGAGCACCCGGTTTACCGATGCGACGGGGGCGCAGTTTGCCGATGCGATTGTGGCGCCTGCCGGCGAGAGGAATATTCCGGCGGGGTTCAGGCTTGGGGATTGCGCGCGGCAGAGTTGGATTGCGTTCAGGCCGCGCGGGCCGGAGGTGTGTTTCTGGACGCGGGCACCGGTGGCCGATGAGTCGCACGCGCGCCCCTTCTCGCTGGTTTATCCGCCGGCAGCGCGGGATTTTGTGATCCGGGACAGGTTGGATCCGGGGTTTTGAGGGATCGGCGTTAGAACGGTATAGAAATGATCGGCCAGGCTGGGTTGGTAGTTTTGCAGGATGGCATCGAGGATGGGGGCGGTGAAGCGGCCGCCGTGGCGGGCGGCTAATAATTCCTGCGCCATGCTGCCTTCGATCTGGATGGCGGCGTAATGCTGCGCGGTTATGGCTGCAAGAATGCTGTTCTGCTGGATGCGGTGGATGAGGATCTGGTCTTTGACGTAATACGGGTCGTAATCGATCGGCTTGTCCGCCTGGTAGCAGAGCAGCAGGTCTTCGCAGATAGCGGGGCCGTTGGTTGATGCGAGTTCCGCGATTGCGCGTTGCGCCGCCTGGGTGGCGGCGGGCATGCGGCGTTCTGCGCCGGCGTCGACGTGCAATTGCGAGAGCGACATTGCCACGGCCGTGAGTGTGGTGAGGGCGAGTGCGGTTTGGAAATATCGCGAGGTTGCGGAAATTGCGATGACGCAGGCGAGCAGATCGGCAAGCAGCGGCGGGTAGAAGATGTTGGAAGCGACGCCGTCGCCGCCGGAGAAATAGATGGCGATGAGGTTGGTGAAGATAAGCAGGATCAGCAACAGGCTGCGGGCGGGGATTTCGCGGCCGGGTATGATCACGGCAAGCGCGATCAGCAGCGGAATGGAGAAATGCAGCAGGTAATGCAGGGTTTCGGAGATGAGGTTTTGTAGGCCGTAGGCGCGTGGCTGCAGCAGTGCTGCGAAAAAATACGGGCCGTCTAGATGGTTGGAGGCGGCCAACAGCAGGAAGGCGGCGATGATTCCGGTGGTGAGGAAGGTCGCGAGCGGGCGCCAGTTTTTGGTGATGAGGAGATGCGCGGCGATGCTTAACGGGAAAGCGATGAGATCGTGCTTGGTGAACAGGCTGAGCGCGAAGGCGATGGCGCAGAGGGTTATCCAGATTTCGGTTCGGCCGCTGAAGAGGGTTTTGAAATAGGCGAATAGTGCCAGGCTGGTGAAGGCGAGGCTGAGCAGTTCGGGATCATCGGCGGCGCGGCCGGCGCCATAGAAGGAGGCGAGATAGGCGAACAGGGCGAGGCTTGCGTAGAGCGCCGCGGCTTTGCTGCCGGTGGCCAGGCGGATGATGCCGCCGTTCAGCGCGCAAGTGGCGATCAGCGATAGAAAACTGACCGTTCGGCCGGTGTGGACCATGCCGGTTTTGGAAACCCCGAAAAATTTTCCGATGGCGGCGATGATGTGGAAGGAGAGGAATGGGTAGTTGGTTGTCCATTCACTGGGGGGCGCCGCGTAGAGGGGTTGGGATTTCAGCGCCATCCATTGGCGGTAGGCGTTCCAGCCTTCGTTATAATTTGCCGACGGCAGGCTGGTGATTGACGCAATGGGGAACCAGGCGGTGGCGATGACGCATAGCGCCATGAGGAAAATGGCAAAAATCCATAATCCGGCTCGGCTTTTTTGGGCAATGAGTGGGTTTCTCGCGGCCGATTCCGGCTTGGTTTGCATGAAGCATGGATTAGCCGCCACATTTAAGGACCGCAAGTCCCGGAATCATAAAGAAAACCTCATTTGCGGGAAATTCTATTTCGCTTGCTGGGAGGCTAAGGGTCGCCATATCAAATTGCCTGGGTTGCATTTCCGAATATTGAAGGATTTTCACCGTGACTTCCGACAGCCGAGTATTATTCGTGGATGACGAAAGCGTGATCCGGTTTGTGACGGCGGAAGCGCTGCGCGATCAGGGTTTTGAGGTTGCGGAAGCGGCGAATAGCGATGAGGCATTGAAGCTTTTTCATGAGCCGGAACATTTCGATGTACTGTTTACCGATGTCAAAATGCCGGGAAAGATCGACGGACTCGAGCTGGCCTCGATGATCCGGCATCTTGATCCTAACATTCCGATCATCATTGCATCCGGCTATGCGCTGAATATCGAGCGGCGGCTTGGCGCGGTTTCGTCGCCGGTGTTTTTTGTGCAGAAGCCGTATAATTTAGAGAAGCTTGTGAAGACGGTGCGGGAGCTTTTGGCACAGAAGAACGATAAGACGCAGCTGAATTAGAGTGACTTCCCGAATTTTCGGGTAATTGACGATTATTGGAGGAACCAAAATGAAACGCATTTTTCTTACGGGTATCGCCGTGCTTGCTCTGCCGCTGGTTGCGGTGGCGCAGACTTCAACCATGTCTTCGCCCAGCGCGCCTTCTACCATGGCGTCGCCGGATTCATCGACCGATGCGAGTGGTAGCGTCGGCATGGCGAAATTGAGTGAGCAGGACACGCATTTTGTGAAGATCGCCGCGATGGCCGGCATGGCCGAGGTTAATGACGGCAAGCTTGCAGCGAATATGGGTGATGCCACGGTGAAGAATATCGGCAGCACCATGGTGAGCGATCATACCAAGGCGAATACGCAGCTGGCGAGCATTGCCAAGGAGAAGGGGATTAGCTTGCCGGTGATGGTTGGGCCGCGGCTGGCCGCTGTATCCGCCAAGTTGAAGGGCCTGAGTGGGTCGGCCTTCGATGCGTATTATTTGAAGACCGAGCTGAAGGGACATGAGATGGTGATTACCGCGTTCAAGGCTGAGGCGAGCACCGGGTCTGACCCTGATTTGAAGGCTTTTGCGACGGCGACGCTGCCAACGCTGGAAGAACATCTTTCGATGATCCAAGCGGCGATGAAGTCTGCTTCGCCGGCGGGTTAAATAAAAAAGGGCGACCGCTATTATGGTCGCCCTTTTTGTTTGTGCGGGCTGGTCAGCCGATGGGCTGATTCAGCCGGCAATTTTGCGCGAGGGTTCCGCCGTAGGGAGACCAGGTTTGGGTTTCGCCGAAAATCGGCAGGCCGACGTAGCCACGCAGCAACAGCTGGTGCTGGCCTATTTGCACACATTCGGCAGCAAGATTGCCGGCAGTGCCTGTGCCATCCTCAGTGTTTCGGGTGCCGCGGGGGCCATTCTCTCC
>JAMFSE010000016.1 GCA_026225115.1 Rhodovastum atsumiense | reverse complement strand
CGGGCCGGGTGGAATATCGTGACCTCCTATCTCGATAGCGGGGCACGCAATCTGGGCGCTGCGCGGCTGCTCGACCATGACAATCGTTACGAGGTAGCAGAGGAATACCTAGACGTCTGCTACAAGCTTTGGGAGGGGTCCTGGGAAGATGGCGCCGTGATCCGCGATGCCGCCCGGAATATTTATACTGATCCCCGCAAGGTGCATGAGATCAACCATGAGGGACGGTATTTCAAGGTGCCGGGCGCGTTTGTATCTGAGCCTTCGCCGCAGCGCACACCAGTGCTGTATCAGGCCGGAGCCTCCTCGCGGGGAAAGGAATTTGCGGCGAAGCATGCGGAAACGGCGTTTGTTGCGGCCCCTTCGAAAAAATTGACCCAAGGCTATGTCTTGGATCTGCGGCAGCGCGCGGTGGCGGCGGGCCGGCGGGCGGAGGATATTCTAACCTTTGCGCAGTTCACGCTGGTGATCGGTGAGACAGATGCGGCGGCGCAGAAAAAGCTCGATCTCTACAAGCAATATGTCGACAAGGAAGGCGCGTTGGCGCTGATGTCCGGCTGGACCGGCGTGGATCTCTCCAAATTCGATCCAGACGCACCGCTAGATGAGCTGGAGGGGAATGCCATTCAGTTCACCGCGAAGGCGTTTTCCTCCGCCGATCCGGATAAGGTTTGGACGGTGCGGGAGATCGCCGAATTTGCCGGGATCGGTGGCGATGGTCCGGTGATCGTCGGCTCGGCGGCGAGCGTGGCCGATGCGTTGCAGGAATGGCAGGCGGAAACCGGGCTTGACGGGTTCAATATCGCCGCCATTACCCATCCGGGCAGCTTTCGGGATGTCGCCGACTTGCTGGTACCGGAATTGCAGCGGCGCGACGCTTATAAGACGAAATATAGCGAGGGCACGTTGCGGGAAAAACTATTTGGGGAGGGACCGCGTCTGCCAACGCGGCATTATGGCGCCAGCCACCGTCATCTGGGCCGGGTGTTCGCATGAGTGCAGCGATTATCAGCAACGCCGCGGAGGCGTTTGAGGTGGCGCAGCGTCTGGCTGAGAACTTTCGCGCCGGTGCCGGTCAGCGGGATCGCGAAAGATTGCTGCCATGGAATGAGGTTCGCGAATCCTCGGCCTCCGGCTTGTGGGGCATTACAATCCCGCGGGAGTTCGGCGGCGCGCAGTTGCGTCAGCGCGAGGTGGCCGAGGTGTTCCGTATTCTTGCCGGTGGCGATTCCTCATTGGCGCAGATCCCACAAAATCATTTTGAGATCGTTGATCTGATCCGCCAGAGCGCGAGCGAAGCGCAGCAACGGCTGATTTTTGGTCGCATTCTTGCAGGCGCCAGGCTGGGCAATGCGTTCTCGGAATCCAAGGGAAAGAATGTCGAGGATTTCGAGACACGGATTCGCCGAGAAGGTGAGTTTTATGTACTGAATGGCGAAAAATTCTATTCCACCGGAGCGCTGTTCGCGGATCTTGTACCGATCATCGCAATTTCGGAAGATGACGGGCTGGTTTATGCGGCGATTGCCGAGCGCGACGCGCCGGGGCTGAACGTGATCGATAATTGGAACGGGTTCGGGCAGCGCACGACTGCGAGCGGCACCGTCACGATCGAAAATGTGCAGGTGCCCGCAGACTATGTGCTACCGGCCTATATCGCCTATGACCAGCCGAGCCCGGCCGGGCCGCAGAGCCAGCTGATTCACGCAGCTATCGATCTGGGTATCGCTGAAGCAGCAATTGAGAAAACCATCGACCTAGTACGCAACCATACGCGTCCATGGATCGATGCACAGCAGGCGCATGCGTGGCAGGACCCATACAGCATTGCCGCCATCGGTGATTTGAAGATCCGCTTCCATGCCGCGCAGGAAGTGCTTGCGGAGGCTGGAGATGTGGTGGATGCGGCGATCGTAAAACCGAATCTCGAATACGTCGGCCGCGCCAAGATTGCGGTGGCGGAGGCGAAAATTCTAACGACGGAGATTGCCATTCTGGCAACCAACAAGTTGTTTGAATTGGGTGGCACGCGCTCGACTTTGGCGGTGCATAACCTCGACCGGCTGTGGCGCGATGCGCGCACCCATACGCTGCATGATCCGGTGCGGTGGAAATATTCCATAATCGGTAAATACTACCTCACCGGTACTGAGCCGCCGCTCCATTCTTGGATTTAAGGGCAAGTCACGCAGCCAGGCATGCTGCAACCGCCGGGAGTTTTCAGCGACGACCTGCGCCGTGCGCACTGACCTCTTCGGCGTGGGGATGATTTTGCCGAACCGTCAGAGACCCGGACAGGCTAACAAAGGAACGCCGTGCTTCTGGGCCCAGTGGTGAGCCCAAACCATCTCAGGGCTTTGCCATCTCAGCGTATCCGTGTCGGGATTGTCAGGTATTTCCAGGATCAACTGGTCTGGCGAAAGCTCCTCCAGCTGCTCGGCAAGCGCTGCAAAGACGATGTCCTTCCCTCCATGAGAGCAACCAATCACTCGGAAACAGCGCACTGACCGCATAACTCGAAAGCATTCAACGATCAGAGCGCGTCATCTCGGCCCCGCACGCTAGCAGTTTCTCAGCCATCCGGTCATACCCCCGGTCAAGATGGTCTAAGCCTTCAAGTACCGTTTCACCATCAGCAGCCAGTGCTGCCAGTACGAGCGCCGCAGCCGCCCGAACGTCAGTGGCGGTCACTTGTGCCCCGATGAGACGATGAACGCCTCGCACCCAAGCCATTCTGCCCTGCACGGTGATACTGGCGCCCATTTTTCTTAATTCATCGACGTGTCGGAATCTCTGCTCGAAAATGGTCTCGGTGATGGTACTTGCCCCAGAAGCTATCGCAAACAGCGCCATTGCCGGGGACTGAAGATCGGTTGCGAAACCAGGATAGGGACTTGTTACAACATCGGTACCGACGATTCCTGATGACGAACGGCGCGCGATTACGCCGCCGGCGGCTTCCTGTAGAACGACGCCAGCTGAGATGAGGACCGGCGCGGCCGTGCCGAGGAGATCCATTCGACCATGTCGAAGGAATATTTCTCCGTCCGTCGCCGCTGCGGCGCAGGCAATTGTGCCAAGTTCAATCCGGTCCGGCATGACAGTATGGACCGCACCGGTTAATGGATTGTCGCCTTGGATCGTCAACACATCGCTACCGGCACCTGTGATTTTAGCACCCATCATAATCAGGCAATGTGCAAGATCGGTGTTTTCCGGCTCGCGTGCGGCGTTACGGATCACAGTTGTTCCTTTCGCCAGCACGGCGGCGAGAAGGAGGTTTTGGGTAGCACCTACGGACGGAAAAGGTAGCCGGATGTCCGCGCCCCGCAACCCGTTGGGGGCAGTTGCATGGATCACACCGCCAGCAAGATCGACGGTGGCACCCATGGCGCGCAGCCCGGCAACATGGAAATCAATCCCACGCAGGCCAATGTCGTCACCTCCAGGCATAGGCAGAGTCGCCTCACCGCAGCGTGCGAGAACCACACCCAAAAGCAATATGGACGCTCGCATTCGCGTAACTAAAGTACGGTCAAGCTGCATGGGGTGGACACGATCGGCGCACATCGTAAGCGAAAGCCCGTTTGGACCATCTGACCAACTAATATTTACACCAAGCCGTTCGAGGAGAGTTGATAAAACTGCCACATCTAGGATGGCGGGTACGTTATGAAGGGTGACAAGGTTCGGCGTCAGCAGCGCTGAAATCATCAGTGGCAGCACGGCGTTTTTTGCGCCGCTCACCGAGTAAGTGCCAACCAGGGGCCTTCCACCCTGGATGTTGAGATGGGCGCCGCGATTCGAACGCCACCAAGGTGAAGCGGCAAATAGTGGATCGTTAGATGAATTGCCCATACCGGTCATGTCTCCAAGTACGGAGAGAGCCTAGCGAAAAAAGCCTCGAAGTCGCAACCAACAACAAAATCCGCCGAATTTAGAACCTCGAACCACTGCCGCCAGCAGTCGTGGGAGAGATCATGCTGTTACTCGACGCGCAATCGATACGGCCTCGAACTCGGCCAACCCGTCATTCTCGCCATTGGTGAAGCATGCCACGGTGATCGGGGAAGCAAGGTCGGGAAAATAGTAGATCGCGTTCACACTGTGCGGTCCGCCACCAGAATGGCCAATTGCATTTCCCGCGTCACCCACCCGCCCAGACATGAGCCCAAGGCCATATCCACAAAACGTCCAAGGTCTACCCGGAATGGCTCCGCCCAGTTCGTGACGGTGCAGCATGGTATGCAAGCTCTCCGGTTTTAGGATTGCGTGGGAAAAGAGGGCATGGAGCAACTTGGCCGCTTCAATGGGAGTTCCTATCAAGCAGCCGTGAAAGACCCAGCCAGGGTGATAGGTCCGAAGAGCAGCCCAGAAAACTTCCTCCACGTCCGTTGGAGTCACCGCGAGGCGAACTGAGGAAAGCTGCAAAGGCTCGATTATCAATTCCGTAAGAGCTGCTGCCAGCGGTAGACTCGAGGCTTCCTCGATTGCATCCCGAATAAAAAGGTAGCCAATATTGCTGTAGGCCCATCCGGCCCCCGGTTGGAAGTCGAGTCGATCTCCGCCGACTGCATCCAACAAATGCGCGCGCGACCAGGGAGTTTCATTACGGCCGACCGCTTCATGATAGCTAGTTAGCGAGCCGTAGTTCGTAACACCCGCCCGATGTTGCAGAAGTTGCCGGAGTGTATACGGCTTGCCTGGCCGACGTGCGTCCAGCTCAAGTCTGCCCTCCTCGACCAGTCGAAGAACACAGATCGCCAGCACCGTCTTCGTGAAACTCCACCAGGGAAAAAGAGAACTCGCCGCCCCTGCGACACCAACCGAACCGTCGGCTGCAATCCAGGCGGAATGAAAAACATGGTCCTGCATAGAGTGAATACTACACCTGCGGTGCTGACGATCAATGTCGGCGACCGGCATGTGTCGCGTTGCCTAAATCGAGATTTATACACCGCGACAGCTACTAGGTGCGGGTATATGGTAGAGCAGCAGTTTCCGATCCTTGTCGCCAGGTTTCTGCTTTTGCCGTATCCCGGAGATCCACCCGCCAAGAGCTTCGGCGAGCAGCGATCCGCCCGCTGCTCGGCTCATAGTCCAAAACAGCGTCGATGATCGCCGCCTTGCTGGTTTGCGCATCGGCTACCAGATAGCTGCCGGAACTGGTCGCCTCGTGAAAATACGCGGATATATCGGCCAATAAAACTTGCCTTTGCTTTGCCGAACAATACCGGCGACTGGTTCCGGGCGTAAAGACTTTCCACCTGCCATTCGAATTTTTGATCCAAATGGACTCGCCGAAGCTTGGCGAGTTCCAGCTTCAAATTCAAAGGCGTGGACCGCAACGGCACCGACTTCTTCGAGGCGGTCTTCGCCGGTGGCATCACCGAGCGGTTGATCAGGCCAGGTCATAAAAATAAAATTTTCGGCCCGTTCTACCGGCATTTGCTGTAAACTCGCTTGCCGGCCTTGCCGCTTTTATTCGGCAGCGAACCTTGCCTCAGCGTGGCGATTTTCCGGGTATGGCAGACCCAAATGCCCGCGCAGCGTATCATGTTCATATTCACTGCGGAATAGTCCGCGCTCCCGCAATATTGGCACCACTTCGCCGGTAAAACGCTCGAAATCTTCCGGATTGACAACACGGAAATTAAAGCCGTCGCAGGCGCCACCTTCGAACCAATGCTCAATCTCATCAGCAACCGTTTGCGGCGAACCGACAAAGGGCCGGCGCCCTGCGGCGAAACGCCAGGCGGTTTCGCGCAAAGTGAGGTTCTCGCGCCGCGCGATGCGGATAATCCGCTCGGCATGGCCCTTGTAGCTGTTCAGCGTCAGATGCTCGACCGATGGGAAAGGCGCATCAAGTGGGTATTGCGTGAAATCATGATAGTTGAACGGCCGGCCAAGTTGAACCAACGCCTTGTCGAGATCCAGATTGCCGATTTGCGCTGCCTGCCGCGCCTCGGCGACTTCATCCGTATCTGCGATGATCGGGATGAGGCCTGGGAGAATAACGATATGATCTGGATTGCGGCCTAAGGCAGCCGCCTGAGATTTGACATCGTCATAATACTCTTTCGCCTGTTCAAAATTTTCCGCATTGCTGTAAATCCCTTCGGCAATTGCGGCGCCAAAGGCCCGGCCTTCCGCGGACTCGCCGGCCTGAAAAATAACCGGCTGGCCTTGCCTTGAGCGTTGAATGTTGAGAGGCCCCGCGACATTGAAAAATTCGCCGTGATGGTTGAGCGCATGCAGCTTGGCCTTGTCGAGAAAAATCTTACGGCTTTTATCGCGCGGGAATGCGTCGTCCTCGTAGCTGTCCCATAATCCTTTTACGACACTCAGAAACTCGGCGGCGCGGCGGTAGCGGTCCTGATGCGGAAAATGAGCCTCGCGTCCGTAATTGCGCGAAGCCCCCTCAAGTCCGGTCGTCACCACATTCCAGCCGGCGCGCCCATTACTGATTAAGTCCAGTGAGGCAAATTGCCGCGCCACATTGAACGGCTCCCAATAAGAGGTGGTGAGCGTGCCGGCCAGGCCGATTTTGCTGGTTGTCACCGCCAAGGCAGAGAGCAGGGTCAGCGGCTCCAGCCGGTTGAGAAAATGCGGGGCGGTATCCGGTGTGATATAGGGCGAATCGACGATGAACACGTGATCGAATTTCGCTGCCTCCGCCTTGCGCGCTGCCTCGATATACCAGTTGATATTAACGCTGGCATCGCCGGGAAGGCCCGGATGCAGCCAATCGTTCTGGCCGGTACCGACGCCACTTAAAATGGCGCCAAGATGGAGCTGTTTGCGGGACTTCGTCATTCAGTTCCCTCTTAGGCGGCGATGCCGCGTGCCGGGCGGTTTGCGACGGCCTCATGCACCAGCGGGATCAGTTCCTCGCCATATTGAATCGCATCCTCCAGCGGATCGAAACCACGGATTAGGAAGGTGGTGACCCCGAGGTCGTAATAGTCGAGCAGCGCATCCGCCACCTGCGCGCCGGTTCCCACTAAAGCGGTAGTGTTGCCCTGCGCGCCGGTAACGCGCGCGACTCCCGTCCAAAGCCGTTTGTCCAATCGTTCGCCTTGGGCCGCGGCATCCAGCAGCCGTGCTGAACCTTCGCTGCCCGGGAGGCCTGAAAAATCGCTCAGTCCGAGACCCTTCCGTTCAGCGCGCGTACGCTCAAGAATGGCCTCCGCACGCTGCCAGGCCAGGTCTTCGGTTTTTGCCAAGATCGGCCGGAGCGACAAGCTGAATTCAATATTGCGGCCATGACGCGCGGCGGCGGCGCGGACGCGGGCAATCTTCTCGCGGCTTTGTTCGAGTGTTTCGCCGAATAGCGCGTAGATATCAGCGTGCCGGCCAGCGGCCTCGATCGCGGCATCCGAGGAGCCGCCGAAAAATACCGGAATATGCGGCTTCTGCACTGGTTTTTCCGACACAAAACCGCCGTTGAAACGATAATATTTTCCCGCATGGTCAAACGGCTTATCGGCGGTCCATAGCTGGCGCAGCAGGCCGACATATTCATCCGTGCGGGCATAGCGTTCATCTTTGTTGAGGAAATCACCATCGCGTTGCTGCTCGACATCGTCGGCGCCGGAGATGATATGCACCGAGGCGCGACCGCCAGAGAGCTGGTCGATGGTCGCCAGCGTACGGGCAGCTAGCGTGGGCGCCACGAAGCCGGGCCGGTGCGCCAACATCACGCCAAGCTTTTCGGTTACAGCCGTGACGTAAGTTCCAAGATGGAGCCCATCCGGCTGGGTCGAGCCATAGCCAATTAGCACACGGTCAAACCCACCTGCCTCATGCACCAAGGCTAATTGTTTTAAATAACCGGTGTCGAAGGCGCCAGGCTCAGCGCGCAGCGTCAAATTTGCCGGATTACGATGTGCAACGAGCCCGGTGAACGAAACTGGCATGACCGATTTTCCTATTATATTGGTAGGAATTGCATCTGCCTGAGTGTCAGCAAACAAACAAATGAGTTATGCTTATGAGCAGATAACGGCGCATCAAGCCTGAGCTCGATGTACCGCGCGCCTTGAGGGAACAGGGTCAATAATCAATTGTTCCAAATGCACCGCCTCCCGCCTGAATGGTCTCGCCGTTGATCGCGACAGTTTTCGGCGAGGCAAGGACGGTAACCAGCCAAGCGATCTCGGAAGCATCGACAATCCGGCCGATCGTCACCGAGGCCCCAAGTTTTGCCGCCTGCGCGTCGTCGGTCTTTTCGGTGCGGGTGGCGCCGGGATGGATTGCGACCACGTTGATACCTTTCGGCCCCAATTCGTCAGCCAGGTTTTTGGTCACCGAGGAGACGGCTGCATTGCGCACCGAGGTGATGTAGTTTCCGAGCCGCGCGAGGCGATGATAACGCTGACCCCTTCCTCAGCAAGCGCCAAGGCAATGGCTTTGCCAATTTCCCGGCTACCGCCGGTGACAACGGCGCGTTTGCCCTTAAGCGACAAGTCCATATTAGAAAGCCTTTCTCGGATTGCGATTTTGTGATGCGTTTAAAGCGGAAAATGACAGGCGACGGCACGTTCACTGGCATAGCCCGTCAGTTGCGGATCCTCCTCGCGGCAGCGGGCCGTCGCGATCGGACAGCGCGTATGAAAGCGGCATCCGCTCGGCGGTTGAATGGGCGAGGGAATTTCGCCGCCGATCACGCCTGGTTTGCGGCGCGCTGGATCAAGTGACGGGATGGATTCGATAAGACCGCGCGTATAGGGATGCGCTGGCTGGCGGAACAACGCATCAGCAGGCGCAATTTCGACCAGACGGCCAAGATACATGACACCGATCCGATCCGAGATATGCCGCATCAGCTCGAGACTATGGCCGATGAACAAATAGGTCAGCCCGAGCTCTTCCTTGAATTCCTGCAGCAGATTGATGATTTGCGCGCGCACCGAAACATCAAGCGCGGAAACCGCTTCATCGGCCAGCACGAAGCGCGGCTTTAGCGCGATCGCCCGCGCGATGGCCGCGCGCTGTTTCTGGCCGCCCGAAAGCTGATGCGGATGGCGATCCACCCAGGCTGGATCAAGTCCGACCTGCCGCATCAACAGGATCACTTTTTCCCGCCGCTCGGCGGCGCTGAACGCCTCGTGAATTGCCAGCGGTTCGCCGATGATGTCGCCGATCTTCCAGCGCGGGTCCACCGATCCATGCGGGTCCTGGAAAATCATCTGCATGTCGCGGCGCGCATGGCGCAGTTCGGCCTGGCTGAATTGCGTGATGTCCTCGCCATCGAAATCGACGCGCCCCGAACTGGCGCGTTCAAGCTGCAGGAGTACGCGCGCCAGCGTTGATTTGCCGGAACCGGATTCGCCGACCAGACCAAAAACCTCATTTTCACGAATCTGGAAGGAAATACCGTCCAACGCGCGCAGTAATGGCCGACGCAGACCGGTCCAGCCGCCGCTCAAGCGATAATGCTTGTGCAGATCCTGCACGTCGAACAAAACCCGGCCGGATGGCATCGGCGACGTGGACGGCGCAGCCCCCTGGCTTTGATGGACCGCAATCGGCTCGCCATGCGGATGCCAGCACGCCAGCTCGGTAGGACCCGTGCTCACCAGGGGCGGCAACTCAGACCGGCATCGCTCCGACGCTCTATCGCAACGCGGATGGAAATGGCAGCCGGAGGGCAAATCAGTGACGCTCGGCACGGTGCCCGGAATGGAATAGAGCCTCTCGCCCGGTTGCAAATGCCCGCCGATGACCGATCGCAACAAGCCGCGCGTATAGGGATGCGCGGGCTGCGACAATATTTGCTTGACCGGGCCGTTCTCGACAATTCGCCCGGAATACATCACCGCCACACGGTCGGCGATGCTGGCGGCAACCCCCAGATCATGGGTGATCAGCAAAATCGAAAGCCCGGTCTCGGCCCTGATGTCCAGCAATAACTGTAGAATTTGTGCCTGGATGGTGACGTCCAACGCCGTGGTAGGCTCATCGGCAATCAGAAGCTCTGGACCACAGGCCAATGCCATCGCGATCATCGCGCGCTGCAGCATGCCGCCCGAAAGCTGATGCGGATATTGATCGACGCGCAGATGCGGATCCGGCAGTTTTACGCGCGCCAGTAAGGTAACGGCCTCGGCACGGGCCGCCCTTCGGTTCAACCCGCGATGGCGGATCAGAACTTCGCCTATCTGTTCGCCGATCGAAAATAGCGGATCAAAGGCGGTCATCGGCTCCTGAAACACCAGCCCGATTTTATCGCCGCGCAATTCGCTCATCTGGCTTTGCGAAAGCTGCGCCAGATTGCGGCCATCCAGGCGGATTTCACCCTGCGTGATCTTGCCGCCGCGATAGTCCACCAATCGGGTGATCGAAAGTGCGGTGAGCGTTTTGCCGCTACCGGATTCTCCGACCAGGCAGACGATTTCGCCAGCGCCGATGCCAAGCCTGACCCCGCGGACAATCTCTGTTGGCCCCGCGCTGGTTTGCAATGATACCGAAACGTCGTGAAGTTCGAGAAGTGTGTCCATGCCGAGCGGCTAACGCTTTTGATGATGCGGATCGAACCGGCTTTTCAGCGTATCGCCGAGCAAGTTGACCGAAACGGCAAGTGCGGTGATGGCAAGGCCCGGAAAGGTCGCATACCACCAGGCATCGGAGATATAATCGCGGCCTTGGCTGAGCAGATAACCCCAATCCGGACGGTCATCGATGACACCAAGACCGATAAAACTCAACGTGGCGCCAACAAGAATCGCTTGGCCTAGCCCAAGCGTCGCCAGGACAAGAAATTGCGACAGAATATGCGGCAATACATGCTGCAGCATGACCCGTAACGGCGAAGCACCAAGCGCCTGCGACGCCGCGACGAAAGGCCGCGCCTTCACGGCGATCACCTGCGAGCGGATGACCCTTGCGAAAGGCGGCAAAGTCATCGATCCGATGGCGGCGATGATCGCGTCGAAACTGCCGCCCAGAGCCGCGGCGATGATCAGCGCCAGCAGCATCGGTGGCACCGACATCCAGATATCGATCAGGCGCATCAACGCCATGTCGATCCAGCCGCCTGAAAAGCCGGAGACCAGTCCTATCGACGTCCCGACAATGCTGGAAAAAACCATTGAGAAGACCGCGATTTCCAGCGAGCGTTGGGCACCGAAGATCACCAAACTGAAAATATCGCGGCCAAACGCATCGGTGCCAAACAGATGATGAAAACTGGGTGCGGATAATATCGCGTTGTCGTCCATGTCCGTCGGTGCAAAAGGCGCGATCCATCCGGGTGCCAAAGCGCAGACCGCGATGAGCGCGATGACCAGTAGCGGTACGACGATGGCCAGCGGAATATGGCGCGGCAGTCGCGGTTGAAATTTTGATCCAGCACTGGGTTCGGCGAGCACTTGTCCCTGCAATTTTACCCGCGGCGGAAGCAGCGTATTTTTAAGCAAATTACCGCTCATACCGGCGCCCTCAAAGCCGCGCACGGCGATCGATCCAGACATAGGAAAGATCGATCAGCAGGTTGAACAATACGTAAAATGCCGAGGCGAACAGGACCACTCCCTGCAATACCGGAATATCCTTGGTGCCGAGCGCGTCTACGACCAAACGCCCGAGTCCCTGGCGCGCAAAGACGGTTTCGATCACCACCACGCCGGAGATCAGCTGGCCGACCAGAACGCCAAACAATGTGATTACCGGGATCAGCGCGTTGCGCAGCACATGCCGGAACAGGATCGAGAATTCCCGCAATCCCTTACCACGCAGCGTGGTCACGAACGGGTCATGCAGCACGTCGGTGACGCTGCCGCGCACCATGCGTTCCAGATAGCCGCCGAATTTCAAGCCAAGGCAGGCGACAGGCAGGATCAACTGCCGAAAACTGCCGCTGCCCATCGCCGGTAAAAGATGAAATTTCACCGAGAATACCAGAATAAGCAGAACACCCAGCCAGAAATCAGGCATCGATGTCAGGAACATCACGCCGGACTGGATGGTTCTGTCCAGCCAGCGATCCTGGTACACCGCGGAAAGCACGCCCAGCGTCACACCGAGGAAAACCACCAGCACGGCGGAACAAAAAGTCAATTCCAGCGAGGGTGGCAGTTGCGCCCAGATCCGGCTTGAAACGGGTTCGCCGGTCGCAAATGACGTGCCGAGATTGCCGTGCGCCAGGCTCCACAAATAGCTGCCATATTGCACCAGCAAAGGCCGGCCAGTGCCGAGCTGCGCCTGCACATCCGCGATGGTTGCATTGCTTGCGCCGTCGCCTGCAACCATTGCTGCCGGATTGCCAGGCAGCCAGTAGAGCACCAGGAAAACCAAGGTTATGGCGCCAAAGATCACAAAAACGGCGCCCGCCAACCGCCTTACTAGAAACGCCATTTCAGGCATTGCCCAGGCTGGCGCCGTGGTAGATCGGGAAACCATGCGTATCGAGCGTAACCCCCTGGACGGCGGAAGCTGCCGCCAGGTTATAGCGCAAAATATAGATGGGAATGGCGTAAACCTGATCGATGATGCGTTGCTGCGCCTGCAGGTATAATTGTTTGCGCTGTACCGGATTACCCTCAGCCGCAGCTTCGATCAGCCATTGATTCAATTGCGGGTCGTTGATCGTGCCACCTTGAATGATCGAGCGGAACTGCGGCACGAAGGTGTAACGCAGCACATCCGGGTCCGGGGTATATTGGGCGCCGGCGATGAGGTCGTAATCGCCATTCTCGATCTTCTGCAGATAATTGCCCATCGGCTGACTATCGATCGACAATTCTATGCCGCTCGCCGCCAGCTGATGCCGCACCAGCTGCATGACATCCAGCCTCTGCTCGCGGTTGCCTTGGGTATCCAGAAAACTGATGGTGAGGCGTTTGCCGTCCTTGATGCGAATGCCATCGGGCCCCAGCTGCCAGCCTCTAGCTTCGAGGATAGACTTTGCCAGCGCCCGATTGGGTTGCCAACTGCCGGTCAATTCCAGTTCGGCGGAGCCGAATAAATTATGCGATAGCGGCGACCAGGCACGCTCGATGGTGCCGAGGTAGATCACGCGCACGATCAGATCGATATCGAGTGAAAGCTTTACTGCTTGGCGAACATCTTTATCGTCCCAAGGCGCTTTCGAGTTATTCAATTGCAACGCATAATTGCTGTCCAGCATTTCCTTCTGCTGAAAAACGAAATCCGGGTCCGCCTTGAACTCGGCGATATTTTGCGACGGGATTAAATCGGCAACCTGCACCTGGCCGCTTTGCAACGCCGCCACGCGTGTCAGCTGTTCGGGCACGTTGCTGAAGGTTAGCCGGTCGACATAAGCCGGCCCCTGATGCGCCGCATTGGCCGGCGCCCATTGATAGCCGGCATTTTTGAGCAGCTGGATTTCCGACCCCGGCGTCAGACTGTCAAACCGGAACGGTCCGGTACCGGTTGGGTTCTGCCCCAAGGCCTTGCCGTATTTGGCCACGGCGGTGGGGGAGACAATGGCGAGCCCGGTGGCGGAAAGATTATGCAGGAAAGGCTCAAACGGCTGCGAGAATTCAACTTGCACGATGTAGGGCGAAACCACCGTTGCCCCCGTATAGGGGCCGATCTGCGGCAGCGACAGCAATGCGTTGGCGGGATTCTGGATACGATCGAAATTGGCCTTTACCGCCGCCGCGTCGAATTTGGTGCCATCATGAAACACCACGTCCTGGCGCAATTGGAAGGTATATTGCCTGCGGTCCGGCGATATTTGCCAGGAGGTGGCCAGCCAAGGCGCCACCGACTGGTCCGGTTGCAGCACCACAAGACTGTCGTAAATCGAACGCATTACCCGCGCCTGCGGCGCGAATCGGCCATATTGGCCATGCGGATCAAGACTGAAGCTCGCAACCGTCGTGCCGTCGAAAGCCACGGACAACGCCCCACCCGGCTTCGGCACGGCCCGCGCCCGGCCTGCTGTGGCAGCGATAAAAGCCGCACTTCCAAGGAGGGATGTAAAATGACGTCTTGTCGATTGCATCTGTTATTTGTCCGTTTTGCTTGAAAAGGGTGAAAAGGCGGGCGTCAGCTGCGCGGCCGATATAGGCACGGCGCCACCAGGCGATCTCAACAACAACAGTGAGTGGCAAAAGGATTGGAATGCATGATAACCAACGTAATAACTACTAAATCTATAGGCAATATAGCCACAGATGAGTAAAACTCAAATGATCGATCGGAAAAATCATTAAATTTAGCAATCGGTCCGGCCTAAAAAGCCTTGCCGTACGATTTTCGCCAGCAGGATTGGAATACAGATGAACGACCTCGCACCACCCGCATTCTCAACCACGGCTGGCTTTGCGGATGCCCGTATAGAGGATGGGCAACTGCAATCGCTGTTACAGGCACGGTATCGAGATGAGCTTGCGGTATCCACGGAATGGAACGGCACGCTGGATGTGCTGCTCTCGCATCGCTCGGTGCGCGCTTACCTGCCCAATGCCCTGCCGTGGGATACACTGGAAATATTGGTAGCCGCTGCGCAATCGGCGGCTTCCTCATCCAACCTGCAGGCCTGGAGCGTCATCGCGGTCGAGAACAAGGAACGAAAGGCGCGCCTCGCAGCGCTCGCCGGAAATCAACAGCATATTATTCAGGCGCCGCTGCTCCTGGTATGGCTGATCGATCTATCCCGGTTGAGCAAACTGGCGGAGGCGCGTGGCCAGGCATCCGGGGGACTCGATTATACGGATAGTTTTTTGCTTGGCGCGGTCGATGCGTCGCTGGCCGCGCAAAACGCAGTTGTCGCGCTGGAATCACTCGGTCTTGGCTCGGTTTACATCGGTGCCATTCGCAACAAGCCGCTTGAGGTTGCCGCCGAACTTGGCCTCCCGCCGCATGTATTCGCACTCTTCGGCCTGGTTGTCGGCAAGCCCGATCCGAACAGCCCAACAAGCGTCAAGCCACGGCTGCCGCAAGATGCGGTTTTGTTGCGAGAACAATATGAATGGGGCGAGACGCAGTTGCGCGCGGTGGCGGCATATGACCAGCGCGTCCGCAATTTCCAACGCGAGCAAGGCCTGCAGGAACAGGATTGGACGGTACAAGCTGGCAACCGGGTACAGGACGCGAAATCCCTCAATGGCCGCGACGTCCTGCGCGAGGCATTGCGTACACGCGGCTTCGAGTTGAAATAACGGAGGATAAATGACGCTTCATCTGCATTACTGGCCGACCCCAAACGGCAAAAAAGTAACGATTTTCCCGCCGTCAAACGCGGATTGGCTGTCGGCAGCGATTTCTCAACGGATGTAGACAAACTCTCGCCCGAAGAAAGCGAGCGTCGCGCCAAGATGTTGTATAACCAGCGCGCACGCCCGGTTCCCGTAAAGTAGAAGGAAGAACTTCTTTTCTGAAGAAAAGAAGCAAAAGACTTTTTTATGCTGGGTGATGGGCGTGATGACGCCAACGCCCAAATCTTGAGAATAAGAAGTTTTTTGGTTCGCGGGCGGCTCAGCTTTTTTCAAAAAAGAACCGCGTCCCCTAAACCGGCTTAACTGCAACTGCCACGATACGCGCGGTTTCGGATCGGATGCCCACCGGCGTTCTTAGTTTTTCAAGCTCCTCCTTGATACGTCCACGCGCGACAGCGCGAAATTCCTCTGGCAAATTACCGAGAAAATTACCGAACGAACTTGCTTGAGAAAATTCAATCGCTGCTTCCGCACTTGGCTGGATTTGCACATTAGGCTGTACGTCGATCGTTTTCGTCTCGAAACCCGTTTCGGAGAAAAGCGTCTCAAGCTCTTCCGCGCTCACCCATCCCGCGCGACCTTTCAGGGCCTGCGGGTAATGGTCAAAAGGAGGTTCGTTATGAAGCTTCGCCCTGATCCCCCGCAACAGACCGGCGTGATCTTTAGATCCGGTGGCAAGGCCAAGGCGGCCGCCGGGCTTTAGCACGCGAAAAATCTGCCGCAGTGCGAGTTTCTTATCATCCAGCCAATGAAAGACGGCATTGAGGTAAACCAAATCGAATTGATCCGCGTTGAGCGTGCTGAGATCATGCGCATCCGCTACGTCGAAAGAAAGGTTAGCGCGGGCTTTGCGCTTGGCCAAAGCGATCCGAAGTGGCAGCGGGTCGATGCCGAGAACCGTGCCTTGGGGTCCGACCAAGGTCGCGACATATTCCGCCAGCAAACCGGTACCGGCGCCCACATCCAGCACCTGCTCGCCGCTCGCGGGCGCCAGCAATGCAATGAGGTTTTTTCCCGATTTAAACTGTCGTTCAACGCTGATGGCTTCGTAATGCTGCGCCAGATCCTCGGTGTCCAATGTCAGGCTGACATTCAGCATGTCCAATCCTCCAATTATTCAATTCCGTCTCAGCGCTCCGGCGGCGACCATTCCGGGTGGCTTTGTTTATACCGGTCTACTGCGCGTTGCGCGCCTTCCATCAATAACGGGCCCAGCCGCCAATACTCACGCAGCGGATCGGCATCCCCCGTCCCCCAGCCTTGGTCTCGCCGCATCTGGCCGAGTTGGCCGGAGGCAAGGATAGCGGCGGGATCGACATGTTCCGGCGCGCGCTGGTCCGGGGCCACAAAAATCGCATCGGCCGGACAATAAAGCTCGCACATGAAGCAGGTCTGGCATTGGTCCAGCCGGGCGATTACCGGCACCGTTGCCGGGCCCAGATCGAGCACATGGTCCGGGCAGGCGGCTACACAGGCATTGCAGCCGGTGCAAAGGTCTTCGAAGATATGCGCGATCACGCTGCTGCTCCCGCCTGCAAATCAGCCTCGAAGCGTGTCCAGAGCGCATCGGTACCGCCCGTCACCAGGCGGCTCGCCAGCTCCGGCAGCGTCCTCGGCGCATCCGCCCGCAAATGGATCCCTCGGCTCTCAGGGCGCGCCAGCGCCGCGAAATTGCACCAGCGCGCCGTCGCGACGATGGCGGCCGCTTCACGGGCGCCGACCTGATCAAGCCCCTCGGCCTGGCGATGCGCCACAAGCTCTGCCCAGACCTGGTCGAGCAAAAGCTGTGAGGCTTCGAGCGTTTCGCGCTCCCGCCACAAGGCCTTATCGAGCGGCAATATCTGCGCCGCCGCCACGGCGATTGCCGCCCCGTCATCCACCGTCTTCGCGGCAGCCGCGGGACGTAAAGCAGTACGGCCGGCACGCAAGACCGGACCGTCATTCCCGCGCACCGACTTGCGCGCAAGGGTAGCCGCGCCCTCCCCGGCTTCGTATCCCGATGTTAGTGCCCAGGCCGAATTCTGCGCGCCGCCGCCGCTGGTGGCGCCGGCGATCAATTCGCGCGTCGCTGCATCGCCTGCTGCGAACAATCCCCGTACCGTGGTCTGGCAATGCGCATCGGCGATCCGCAGGCCGCCAGTGCCGCGGATTGTGCCTTCGCCAAAGAGTTTTACTTCAAAACGCTCATCGAACAGGCGCACGCCTTTGCGCGCGAACGGCGGCGCCGTTGCCGGTTGAATGCGCCCGAGGATGGTCCGCAGCGGCGCCGGCGCGTCGCGCAAATCAGCATAGACCGGGCCCCCGCGGAAAGCCGCCGCCAAGCCTCGCAAATGCTCCGCCCCGCTGCCGGGTGGAATGTCCAATTCGTTGCCGTCGACGTCGAAAAACCGCGCAGCCGTGTAGGGCAATGTGCGGGTGGAGCACCAGGCGGGTGAGAGCGTGTATGCGACCGAAAATTCCATGCCCGATAATTCGGCACCGGCTTCCACCGCCATCAGACAACCGTCACCGGTATTGCCGCGGCTGCCGATCAGGCCGGAACGGAATGCGCAGCCGCCGGTGGCCATCACCACCGCCCCGGCACGGATGCTCCAGTTCCGGCGTTCAAGACGCGCATAACCGGCCGCGCCGGCAACGCTGCCATCCGGGTGCAGCAGCAGTTCCAGGGCGGGATGATGATCGAGGATGCGCACGCCAAGATCGGTTGCGAAATTGCGAAGGGCGCGCATGTATTCCGGGCCGCGCACGCCGGAAAAAAAAGTGCCGCCGGCGCCGTCACGTGAAAACGGGTAATAGGGTGCGAGCTCCGGCAAGATGCGCCAGGTGGTGTCGATGACCCGCGCCATCCAGGCTTTGTCCGCAAGGCCGAAGCCGGACTGGAAGCGGCGGCTGATCGCCGCCTCGCGCTGCGCGGGGTCGGGGGGCACCCACCAATGGTTGGGACCAGCGGTCGCGGTCACGCCGCTGGTTCCGACGAACCCCTTATCAGCCAGCACGACACGCGCGCCAGTACGTGCCGCGGCGATCGCCGCCCAGCCGGCCGCCATGCCACCGCCGATTACCAAAACATCGGCCTCCAACTTCAACTCGCTCATACTTGCGTCATCGCCCCATCATTACATGTAAAACGAGCCACCGCTTGCGGCGGCGGCCCGCTTGCATTCGGCAAACTGGATTAGAGATCCGCCCAGAGCGGTTCATCGGCAATCAAAAGGCGTTCCAGTAACCGCGGATAGTCGCCGTAATTGCGCACAGCGTAATGCACCGCCGCGCGATTATCCCAAAATGCGACCGAACCCGGGCGCCAGGCGAACCGCACTTGAAATTCCGGCCTTGAATATTGCCGGGCGACGATCTCCAGCAACTCCTTGCTATCGGCATTATCGAGACCAAGAATCTTCGGATGCTTACCGAAATCAACCCATAGAATTTTTTCTCCGGTCTCGCGATGGGTGCGCACCGCCGGGTGCGAAACAATGGGATAGTCATGGCCCGTTTTCAAAAGCGCATCGCGAAAATCAACGGTGACGAACTTGCCTTCCAACCGTTCCTTCACGTCCTCCGGCAGTTCCCGATAAGCGAGCCCGGCATCGACCCAGACCGTATCACCACCAAATGGCGGCACATCGACGGCGCGCAGCACCGCGCCCCAGGCCGGCACCAGCCGCCAGTTCGTGTCTGAGTGGTAATATTCCTTGATCTCGTCTTTGAATCTTTCATTATACTCAGCTTCGCGTTTCGTGAATTCCACCGCCGAGACCTGATGCACGCCGGGCGCGCCGTCGATCGGTTTGTTCGCCGAATAAGGCGGCGTGTAGATCGGGCCAAACTGTTTGGTGAACGCCAGATGCTGCTCACGGTCGAGATCCTGGTCGCGGAAAAACACCACCTTGTATTTGAGGATCGCCGCCTTGATTTCGTCGCGGAGTTCGTCGGATAGCGGAATCCGCAAATCGATGCCGCCAAGTTCAGCGCCGATTGTGGGTTGCAACTGCGTAACGGTAAGCGTTCCAACTTTTTCCGGACGTAATTGTGTAACAACGTTCATAATATTTCCTTCTCTGTTGAGCTTGCTGGTGTAAACACACCGCAATTAAGTCTACGGACTCTATAGAGTTTTTAGAGACGATTACCCAATGAGAATTACTCAAGTGTTGAGTGCCACTGAGAATTGACCCTCTGGGTCCAGAATTTTCCTTGAGAAGTGACCCATGTTTTGACCTCCCCCTGGCTTTGGTCGGGGGACCCAGGAGTGATCGACATGGCGTTATTGAGCGTAATTCGTCGCAGAGATCGAAACGTTTGCCGATGCCATGGCCGATATGTTTTGCGCTTACCTCAATGGCCTCGAACCAGCGGTTCCGTGACCGGTTTGAATTTTCGACAAAATGATTGGCTTTGGCCGAAACCGGGCATCGAAAACTCCTCCTGGTCGTCCGGACCTTTGATCAGATCTCGACTCCTGACACATATTGTCAGCAACTCGTCGTAAAGGATATCAAAGGTCCCGCTGATCCATGTCCCGTTCCGTCCGCCTTCTCCGTCTGCTGCAAGCGCTGCGCGGCCGTCGCCAGCCGGTCACAGCCGCGCAGTTGGCGGAAGCGTTGGAGGTGTCGGAACGAACGATCTATCGTGACGTCGCGGAGCTGATGTCGCAGGGCGCACCGATCGGCGGCGAGGCCGGGATCGGTTATATCCTGCGGCCCGGTCTCTTCCTGCCGCCGCT
>JAMFSE010000118.1 GCA_026225115.1 Rhodovastum atsumiense | reverse complement strand
GCCGCCAGCGCAGCGCGGATCAAAAACCCGACTCTGCCGGAGTTATGCACGAAGGCCGGGTTGATGTCGGGGGTATTCACAAAGAAATGTGGCCGGAAAAAATCCTTCGGCGCGGTGGTTGTCAACTCCGTAAGATATTCCTGCAATTCTTCCTTCGTATCTCGCCAGGTGAAATAGGTATAGGACTGCGAAAACCCGATCTTCGCCAGCCGGTACATCAGCTTTGGCCGAGTGAATGCTTCGGCCAGAAAAACCACATCTGGATGCCGGCTGCGAATGTCTCCAATCATCCACTGCCAGAACGGCAAAGGCTTGGTATGCGGATTATCGACCCGGAATAGTTTTACGCCCTGATCCACCCAGAACTGCACCACATTGCGCAATGCAATCCACAGGTATGGCGTTGCGCCCTCAGCATAAAAATCTACATTGACGATATCCTCGTATTTTTTTGGCGGATTTTCGGCATAGCGTAGCGAGCCATCCGGCCGCCAGTCGAACCATTCCGGATGCTCCTTAATCCATGGATGGTCCGGCGCGCATTGAATGGCGAAATCCAGCGCCAATTCCAGGCCATATTCCGCGGCAGCATCACGCAAGCGGTGAAAATCAGCCAACGTTCCAAGCTCGGGATGGATCGCGTCATGTCCGCCTTCCTTGGCGCCTATGGCATAGGGGCTGCCGGGATCGTCCGGCGCCGGCGTCAAGCTATTGTTGCGCCCCTTGCGGTTGGTGCGGCCGATCGGGTGGATCGGCGGAAAGTACAAGACATCGAACCCCATCTCCGCGATGCGGGGCAGCTGCGTGATCACGTCCGCAAAATTGCCGTGCCGTTCGGGATCACCGCTTTGGCTGCGTGGAAAAATCTCGAACCAGCTCGCAAAACCGGCAGCAGAACGCTCGGCATCAACGATCACCTCGCCCGAGGACACCAGAAATTTCTTCGGATCCGCCGCGCGCATTAACGCCACGGTCTCATCGCTCAGCAAAACCGAACGTTTGGTGTCTTCAGCCGCTTTTTCGAGCTGCTTCAGAATCGCCTTCAGCGGCTTTGCATATTTGCCGCCTTTTGCCGCTGCGGTGGATTTGATCAGCGCCAGACCTTCCGCGATTTCCAGCCCCGTCGGCAGGCCTGCATCATGCTTCTTTGTTACCTCATCGACCAGGCTGGCATAAACATCCTTCCAAGCCGCCACCGAGTAGACATACCGGCCAAGGCGCCGGAGCGGAAATTCGCCGCCCCAGCGATCATTGTTGATCAGCGCCATTGGGGAGGAGGAAAATTCCTGTTCATCCACTCCCCGCCACAGCAATTCGGCCGCCAGCCTGTCATGGCCGTCGGTGATGATGTCGGCGGTGACCACCACCGTATCGCCCAGGGTCCGGCGCACCGGGAACTGACCCTCATCCACTTTTGGGGCGATCGCCTCGATGGCAATCCGTGGTGCGCTCGTATCCACCGGCAATGGGGCAGATTGGACCGGGGCCGCTTGTGTCACGTTCATCATAGTCACTTCGCCCGGGGGCAAGCCTAGTTTTGGCGCGGGCAGCGGAGCGTCCGTCCCATCGTTATGTAGAACCGCGACAATGCCGCCGCTTAAGCAAGACAGCAGCCTGTTGCTATCAAGTGTAACGCTTTTGTGGTCTGAGCTATTCACCACAATGGCGATAGACGATTGCTTCGCCGAGCCTCGACGCAAGATTGCAATTTCGCTGCCCGCGGATGAAACGAGCTTTGCGCTCTCCTTGGTTTGCAGAATCGCGTTTTCCCGGCGCAGCCTGTTCAGCGCCAGCACCTCTTCGGTCAGATCGAGCGATTCGCCGCCGTGCCCGCGCTCCGATTGGAATCCCATCGGCATCAACCAGCCGGCGCTATAGATGGCAGCGAAATACAGCGCCCTGCGGCGCGCCGCCGCATTGCCAGTGAATGCTTGATCCAGACTATTGGTCAGTGCGATGGCGGGTCCGATCCGGGCAATGCGTGCAGCGTCCTCATTCAACCAAGCGGATTTAAAATCCCACCAGCAGGACGACGAGAAACCGTAATCGAAGCCGGCATCCGCCAGCCCTGAAACTGCCGAGGCCGGACTGCCGGGCGTCCAGGCCATGAACCTGGTCCCTGCTTCCCGAGCATGCGCCGCCTCGATCAACCTAGCCCATATTGCCGGCAAAACCTCAGCCGCTCCAATACAGCGCAAGCCTGCAATGCCGGTGGCCTGAAACCCCGTAATGCGTTCATCCCACCAATCCACCATCGCATCGTTTTCCGCCAGAAACCGGAAAGCTGCTCCTTTGTTGGCCGCCATTTCGTCTGATTGCGCAAACCAATCGGGAAACGCCTGTAGCAGAGGCGAGCCGGCAGCGATGCGGCTGATATCAAGATCCAGCATCAGCGTCACGCCGGCCTCGCGCGCGGAATGTGTCGCTTTGGACAGCGCGTCCAATGCGTCGCCCCCGCCGGAGAAAGCGTCCAAAACCTCATAATCCAGGGTCAGCCCATCCTCTGCCGCAAATGGGCTCGCCAGCAACACGGTATCGAATCCCATCTCGGAGGCGCGCACAAAATGCCCGCTCCAAAGCGCCGGTTCGCCCATCTGCTTTGGGTCGAGATAACAGATGGAGGGATAAAACTCTTTCCGGTCATCGAGTAATGGCTGTTTCAGGACGGCCTTGATTGCTCCCGGCGCCGGTGGTTCTGCACGGTTTTTTGCGGGGCGTCGTCTCTGCTTAAGCTGCTTTTCCAGTAATTCTGACATCAGATTTAATTGGGGTCTTTGAGATAGCCAAGAAACGCCTCGCAATAGCGCGATGCGTTGGAATACCGCACCTTGGCGAGCAAAGCCTCGTGCCGTTCGCGCCGCTCCTCCAACCCCATCGTCAGTCCGAGATGAATGGCTTCGGCAACCTCGTCCGCATCGAAGGGATTGACGATCAGCGCCTCGGTCAGCTCATCCGCGGCGCCGGCAAAGCGCGAGAGCACCAGCACGCCGGGATCCTGCTCATCCTGCGCCGCGACATATTCCTTGGCGACGAGATTCATGCCATCGCGCAACGGCGTCACCAGGCCGATCTGGGCGCGGCGGTAAAATCCGGCAATGGCCGAGCGGCGCACGGCATGTGTCATATAGCGTAACGGAACCCAATCGAAATCCGAAAATTCGCCGTTAATGTCACCGGCCTTGCGGTCGAGTTCACGGCGCAAGGTCTGGTACGACCCTACCTCCTGGCGCGAGCGCGCGGCGATCTGCAGAAAATTCACCCGCCGGCGATGCTGTGGATAGGTGTAGAGCAGCCGCCCGAAAGCGTCAAAGCGTTGCGGCAGGCCTTTGGAATAGTCCAGCCGGTCAACGCCCAGAACCAGCGCTCTTTCGCCCAAACTTTCCCGCAGCCTCCGCGCATCCGCGGTTACTTCCGCGCGGCGCGCGAGTTGGGAGAATTTCTGCGCGTCGATGCCAATCGGCGTCACCACGGCGTGGATCATCCTGTTATCGTGATAATAGCGGCCTTCTGCGTCGGGGTGCGCATTTAGCAGCAATTCGGCGCTGTCGAGAAACGCCTTGCAATCCCCGGCGGTTTGAAAGCCCACCACGTCGCAGGCGGAAAGCCCGGCAACAATTTCATTGGCGGCCGGCAATACCTGCAACAAAGCCGGCGGCACGAACGGAATATGCAGAAAAAATCCGATGCGATTGGTCACGCCCAGCGCGCGCAGCTCGGCCGCCATCGTCATCAGCTGGTAGTCATGAATCCAGATCAGGTCATCCGGCTTCAGCAGCGGCACTAACGCCTCCGCAAAAGCGCGATTTACGGTACGGTAGGCCTCGTAATCCGGCCGGTTGAAACGCAGCAGGCCGGTGCGGAAATGGAATAATGGCCACAGCGCCGCATTCGAAAATCCCGCGTAGAATTTATAATAATCCTGCTCGGCGATATCGATGGTGGCGTAGGTGACATCATCATGCACCGTGATGTTCGCAACCTTTGAGGTCTCATCGGCGCGCTTGCCGCTCCAGCCGAACCAGATGGTGCCGGGCCGTACCGCATCGGCCAAAGCTACCGCAAGCCCGCCCGCTGTCGCGGCTTTTTCACTGGGCGTTGGCACACGGTTGGATACGATGATTGTCCTTGTGCTCACATCGGATCGGGGAGTTGCCTTCAAAACATTGTGCCTAATACTCCGCGTTAGAGCATCATCTGTGAAAATCTGGTTCAACGATCCGCTCCTGCCACAACTCGTCAATTGATTCGCCGATGCGATAGTGAGGTCGAGCTTAAACTCCTGCGATGCCGAGATTATGTATTCCTGCCTGGTAAGACAGCCGCTATCCGCATTGCTGATTTGGATAAATTTAGGTTGGTGTTCAAGAAATCTTACGAATTTTCAATAACTCGTAGCGCTATGACGCAGTTTGGTTTTCCGCGGTTGAAACGGCCATCGGCATCCCGCCGGCAGCGGTCGGGCCGTATTCTGGCTTGAACCGGATGGCTGGGACGGGAGGGATCGAACCTCCGAATGGCGGAATCAAAATCCGCTGCCTTACCGCTTGGCGACGTCCCAATGCTGCGGCCCATGCTGCGGCGTGTGGTCATAGGCGGGCGGGCCCTGGTTCGTAAAGCCCCCCGCCCCAGCACCACCAGCCGGGGCGGTTGAGGGCGGCGGCGGCGGCGGCGGCTTCCGCCGGGGTGGCGAAAATGGCGAAACAGGTGGCGCCGGAGCCGCTCATGCGGGCCAGCAACGCGCCGGGCAGCGCCCGCAGCGCCGCCAGTGCGGTTGCAATGCCGGGCGCCACGGCGATCGCGGCGGCTTCGAGGTCGTTGCCGAGCTGTGCCAGCCCAGCCGCCATGGCGGCTGCATCCGGCCAGGCCTCGGGCAGGACGGCGGGGGGCGAGAAACCTTGCTGCCTGGCCCGGAAGACCGCCGCGGTGGCAACCGCGGTTCCCGGGTTGACCAGCAGCATACCGAACCCCGGCAGGCGCGGCGCTGGGGACAAAATTTCGCCGATTCCGGCCATTCTTGTAGGTCTGCGGTCCAGGCATACCGGCACGTCGGCGCCGAGCGCTAAGGCGATTTCGGGCAGCGGCGCCGCGACATTCCAGTGGCGCACCAGAAGGCGCAGCGCCGCCGCGGCATCGGCCGAGCCGCCGCCGATGCCTGATGCCACCGGTAGATTTTTTGCAAGATTTAACGCTCCGGAGGCCGGCATTCCGGTTGTGGCGGCCAGCAGGCGCACCGCGCGGAGTACGAGATTATCCGGCTCGGCATGCAATGCCGCGCCAAACCGGCCGGAAATGCTGAGCGACAACGGCGCGTCCGGCTGCAGGCTCACCGTATCCCCGACCGCGGGAAACACCGCCAGGCTGTCCAGCAAATGGTAGCCATCCGGACGTTTGCCGGTGACATGCAGATAGAGATTGACCTTGGCCGGCGCGAAGCTGCTCAACATGGCGGTGTCAGGCGGGCGGCTGGACTTGCTTCAGCTTGTTCTCAATTTCAGCCTGCAGTTTCGGGTCCGGCTTCAGCCCCAACGCCCGCTGCCACTGATAGCCGGCCTGCAAATGCTGCCCCGCCGCCCAGAAGGCATCGCCCAGATGCGCGTTCACCTCGGGATCGTCCGGGTCCAGCTGCACCGCCTGGGTGAGCAGTTTCAGCGCCGCCGCGGTGTTGCCGCGCTTGAGGTTCACATAGCCCAGGCTGTCGATGATCGGTCCATCACTGGGGTCAATGCCCACGGCTTGCTGCAGCATGCTCTGCGCCTCCGGCAGGTTCTGGCCGTGCAGCGCCCAAGTATAGGCGAGATAATTCAACACATAGGGCTGATTCGGCGAAAGTGTCAGCGCGGTCTGCATGTCCGGCTCCGCGGCCTTCCAGTCGCCGCCCTGATCCTTCGAGATGCCCCGGTCATAATACAAAGCCCAGGCGGCGGCGGGCGGCGGCTGCGGCAAGGCCGCGATCGCGCGGTCGTAATACGCGATGGAGGCGCTGAATTGCCCATTATCGCGCAGTATATCGCCGGCCTGCTGCAGCGGATCGATGGCGCCGGGGAGTTGCGCGATCAGGCTGTCCAGCAGCGCCACCGCCTGGTCTGTCTGCCCAAGGGTTGCCAGCAGAGTGGCTTCCTGCATCACCGCCGGCCCATAAAGCGGGTCGTTCTTGCCAATGGGCTGCAGCGTTGCAATGGCCTGCTTCAGCTGCAGCGGACGCACCGGCAGGTTGGGCGGCTGGTCGCCGCCGGACTGCACATCCGCCAGCAGTAATCGTGCCGCCGACAAATCCGGCCGCATATTCAACGCGAAGCGTAAAAAGGTCGTGCGCAGCAGGGCCTGCGGCGGCTGGTCGAGCGATCCCGCAATGGCGAGATAGGCTTCCGCAATGCCATCGGTCGGCGAGGTGATCACCGGCTTGGCGATATTGGCGATCAGCGCCGGCAGCGCGATGCCAAGGCTGGGATGGGCGGAGACCATTTGCTCAAGCTCGGCCCGCGCGCCCGCGGCATCGCCCTGCCGCGCCTTCCAGCTCGCCATGATCTGCGCCAGCCGCAGGTTCGGCGGCTGCGCGCCGTTATCCGCCACCTGGTACAGCTGCGTGGCATCCTTCACATCGCCGGCATTATCGGCGATCATCGCGGCATTCAGGATATAAATCGCGCCGAAAGGCGAGTTCGCCGCCAGCGGCACAATGCCGGTCAGGGCGGCGCCGGTATTGTTCTGCCCGGCCTCGGTCCAGGCCAGCAGCAGCGGTTTCAACAGGCCGGACAGGCTGTCCTGCGGTAATTGCGCATATTGCGCCTGCGCGGCACTGTAATTGCCGTTCATCGCCTCCTGATTGCCGATCAACATGCACGCCAGGGCGTTGCCGGGCATTTTGCGGGCCAGCGCCACCGAGTTCGAACTGCCGGCCAGAAGGGCGGATATAAATCCGTTATCAATCAAAATCGGATTGCCGGGGTCGTCATGGATCGCCTGCTGGTAGAACATCGCCGCGGTCGCCGGATCCTGCAGCGAATCCGCATATCCCGCCGCCAGAAACGCACCGAATGCCGAGCCTTTGCCGGTATTGGCATCGGCGGCGCCGCTTGGGTTGGCGGCAGCGCAGGCCGATAGCATGAGGCAAAAGGCAAAGGCGTTCCGCTGAAGCACGATGTTCATCACATTCATACCGCAGGTGTAGCAGCCTAAACCTTGGGCCCCAAGACCTCGCCCGGCGCAATTCAGGGGCGGCGATTCCGTCCTTGGACCGCGCGCTCCGCTGCTTGTCACGTCCGGAAGCTGAGCTATATGTAACATGGATAAATTGCACGCGCGCCTTTAGCCGCTTTAAAAACAATGCTGGGCGCATTTTGGACGGAGACGGCTTTGAATATTCAGTCACCCAAGCCCAAGCTTGCCAAGGGCAACCGGAGCATCAAAAAACCGAGCCAGGCGGAAGCGGAATCAGCCATCCGCACGCTGCTGCTATGGGCCGGCGAAGACCCCGACCGGGAGGGCCTGCGTGACACGCCCTCCCGCGTCGCCCGCGCCTATGGCGAATTTTTCCGCGGCTATGCTGAAGATCCGGTTTCGATCCTGGCCCGCACCTTCGAGGAGATCGAGGGCTATGACGAGATGGTCGTGCTGCGCGACATCCGGGTCGAGAGCCATTGCGAACACCACATGGTGCCGATCCTGGGGCGCGCCCATGTTGCCTATCTGCCAAACACCCGCGTGGTCGGCATCAGCAAGCTGGCCCGCGTGGTGGATGCCTATGCGCATCGCTTCCAGATCCAGGAAAAGCTGACGGCGCAGATCGCCAACACCATCAACGACGTACTGCAGCCGCGCGGCGTCGCGGTGGTGATCGAGGCGAACCATCAATGCATGTCCACCCGCGGCGTGCACAAGCCCGGGGCCAGCATGATCACCAGCCGGATGCTGGGCGCCTTCCGGGATGACCCGTCGACGCGCAGGGAGTTCCTCGCGATGATAGAACAGCGCAACTGCTCCTCGGTCTAGCGGCCGGGCTTCAGCAATGCGTGTAATCCCCGTGGCCGCGGCAATGCTGCTGGCGGCGGTCGGCATGGCCCAAGCGCAAACGGTGCTCAACCTGTCCGCCAACGGCAGCAACACCGTCGACCCGGATCAGATTGTCGCATCGCTGAACGTGCAGGCTAGCTCGGCCAGCGCCGCCAAGGCGCAGGCGCAGATCAACGGCGAAATGAAAAAGGCGCTGGATGCCGCCCGGGCACTTGCCGGGGTCACCGCAACCACCGGCGATTACAGCGTCTATCAGAATTCGCCCGATAATTCGGCGAAACCGGTCTATCAGGCCAGCCAGACCCTGCAGCTGAGCATGGCAGCGCCGGCCGGCGTCCCGCCGGATGCGTTTACCGCGCTGATCGGCCGGCTGCAGCAACAGGGCCTGCTGCTCAATACGCTCGATGGCAATCTGTCCAACCAGGGTCAGGCCGCCGCGCAGCAGGGCGCGATCGATGACGCAATCCATCAGATCCAGGCGCAGGCCACGGCGATCGCCGCCACGCTTGGCGAGCATGTCGGCAAAATCCAGAGCCTGAACGTCAACCTAAACAATCCGGGCCCGGTGCTGCGCGCCGCGCCGATGATGATGATGGCGGCCAAGGCCGAACCGGCGCAGGCGGCGCCGGACAAAGTGACCATCCAGGCCAATGTAAGCACCACCATCGACCTCACGCCGCCTTAATTTTGTCGACTTAACCCGCCCTTAACGGCAACCGGCACAAAACCTCCCGAATATTTCCGGAGGTTTTCGGTGCGTCTTGCTGGGGTCCAAAAGCCGTCCTACCGGAAACTATTAGCGGAAACCCGCTCGATCGCCGCCGTTGAATTTGCAATGATCGGTCCGGTCCTGTTCTTCTTCCTGTTCAGCATCCTGCTGCTCGGCATCGCCCAGTTCTGGCAGCTCAGCCTGGATGACGCCGTGCGGAACGCCGCCCGCCAGGTGTCGATCGGGGCGGCGATCACCAGCGCCGGGGTGCAAAACGGCTCGGCCTTCGTGACCGCCGTCTGTAACGAATTCGGCCAGGCGGCGCCGAACTGCAGCACCACGCTGCAATATTCGGTACAGGGTGCTGCCAGCTTTACCGGCGGCGGCATCACGCCGGCAACACTGAACGCCGCCGGGCAGCTTTCCCAGACCGCTACATTCTCCGGCGTAACCGTCAGTGAACCGGTTCTTATCCAGGTCGTCTATCCACTGCCGATTGCCCTTCCGCTGGTGCCGTTGGGCCTGGTGACGTTGAACGGCACGCCCGCCATCGTCACGGCCGTCGCATTGGTGGCCGAGCCATGAGGCCGCGACCACCATTCCGGCTGGGGAACCGGGCGATCGCAGCGGTGGAATTCGCTATTTGCGCGCCAATGCTGCTGATCCTGGTCATCGGCACCCTTGAAGTCCTGATGCTTTACCGGACCGAGGAAAAGCTGAACGCGTTTGCCGGCAGCTTCGCGCAGATGGTCTCGCTGCAGGAAATCGCCGCGGTCAACGCTTCCGGCGTGGTCGCGACCCATTCGCCGGTACCCACGAGCAACAGCGGCACCACCACCGGCCTGACCGATCTTTGCGCCGGCGCGGTCTACGGGCTGCAGCCCTTTCCCCCGAACGGCATGACGCTGGCCGTCGCCAGTGTCACCGAAACCGCTGCCGCACAGGCCGCCTCCCAAGGCGTCGCCGCGACGCCGGCACTGTATGATGAATGGGAGGTGGACATGAACAGCAGCTGCGCCACCACCGGAGCCCAGGCGATCGGCACCACCGGCAGCAACGGCGCCGTTACACTTGCCATTGGCAGTGGGGCGTCGAGCAGCATGGTGCAGGGATTGGGTGACAACATCATCATCGTGCGAGCCAGCCTGCAATACCCCGGCATCCTCGGATTGATCCTCAGCTCCGCGCAGACGCTGACACAAACCGCCGTCGCCCGCTGGCGCTACGCATCGTCCACCAATGTCACCAATGTTACCGCAACCCCGGCGCCCTCCTCGACCCTGGAATTCTCCTGCTCCGGCACCGGCTGCGCCAGCAATTACGGAGTCTAGGCCATGATGCTGCGCCTGTTGCATCGGATTTTGAAAGACCGGCGCGCCGCAACGGCGGTCATTATCGCCTTGATGACGACGCCGCTTGTCATCAGCGGGGGCGCCGCGGTCGATTTCTCCCGGCTCTCCGCAGCGCGCTCGCAACTGCAATACGCGGTCGACGCCGCGGCGCTGGCGGGGGCCGGCGCCTACCAGGTCAACAAGGACGGCACCGTTGCCTATAACGTCGCTGCAACGGCATTCAGCACCGCCTCCGGCGCCGTGCGGTATTACGCAGCGGTGAGCAGCACGGTCGCCACCTCCTGCAATCCCAGCGGCGTGCCGAACGTTACCTGCGGCACCAGCAGCGCCAGCAACGGCACTACCGTAAACTGCCCCGCCACCACCATCTATTGCGTCCAGGTCTCCGCGCACGCCGTCCTGCAAAATTCGCTGCTGGCAATCGTGATCCCATCCGAGGCGCTGAACGTCACCTCGGTCGCGCAGAGCACCGGCACGAATTCCGTGGGCGCCGGGAATTTTCACCATGTGGGCGTCGGCTACGGCAGCGATCTCAGCGCGATTTACGCTTATGCGGTGCCGACGGACAGCGCCGGCAACCCGGAATATAACAATGTGCCAGCGCCGAATTCCTATTGTGCGAACGCCAGTTTCGGGCCGATCCAATACGAGCCGACCACCGCCGCCGCGAACGGCGTGAGCACCTGCAACTATGTGCTGATCGGCGAAAATTCCGGTGGCTCCGGCACCGGCACCATCGCCTTTCAACAGAGCGATCCGCTTGGCTTCACCTTCGTCAACTACTCCGGCGGCACCATTACCTCCGGGACCAGTGATCTGGACACCACCAGCTTCAACGCCGCCAGCGGCGTCGTCACCAATACCGGCAGTGCCACGCATTTCACGGGCGAGCTCTACGTGACGAATGCCGGGGTTACGCAATATTTTCCCACCGGCGAAGTCGTCGGCGGCACCACGCTATATGCCAACTGCCCTGCTCATAATCTGTATGGCTCGATCAACGCCTACCCCAATGCGAATAACAACCTCGTGCCCTACCAGGACAGTATCAACACCTACGCCTCCGGCTGGGAGTTGCTGGGCTACCCGCCGACCCATGGCACCAACCATTATCTGTTGCCCTTTCTTGGACCGGCCACCAGCATCACCGCCGGCTCGGCCACGCTGACGGTGCGGGCCATCTGCCCGCAATGGCCAACGACCGGCACCACGATCGCCGCCACGACATCGTTCTCACCGAGCAGTCTGCCGGCCGGCTACACGCCGGTCACCAATATGAGCGGCAGCTTTCCAACCGCCAGCAATGTGGCGGTGTATTCCACCTATTATCCGGACCAGACCTATGCCTCCGGCAGCGGGGTTTTCCCTCCCGCCGTCGCCGCCTGTACGCCCGCGACCAGCAGCGCGGACAGCGGTGTCACGCCGGCTTCAGACAATCCATGGTGGGGATGGAGTCCGCCCAATGCCAGTGCAATGGACCCGGGGGGCGCCGGCGAAAACCCGGGCGGCGCGGCATTGACCAATTGCACCGCCACCAAGCTCAATAGCGGCGCGACCGCCATCACGGCGACCCAAAACAGTCTGCAAACCAGCAAATACAATGATTGCGCCTTCATCATTCAACCGCTGGGGACCAACGTCCCCAGCAATGGCGGCGTACCCGATCTGCCGGATTATTATACCTATTCGGTAAGCCCTTCCGCCTTCGCCGCCGGCACGACCGGTAATCCTTCGAACATCATTTCGTCTCAAACCGCGCCGCTCTACGGCATGACCCCGGTTTATGACGGCATCGGCAACAGCAATGCGGCCGGCTATGTGCCAGCTTCCGTCACGATCACCGGCATGGGTCCCTATACGATCACCGAGCCGCCCGCCTATGGCAGGGATGCCTACCCGCCCGAGGACACATCGCATCAATGCTATAACCCGCAAGCCAACGGCATTAACGGCAGCCTCTTGCCAGGCTCTGACCAGCCGAATAACGACTCGCCGGTGACACCGATCGACCCGGTGGCAAATCCGGAACTCGGCGCCGTGCTCTGCAATTCCAATCCGCCCCCCGCCTATGCGCTGTTCTGGAATGACATGGGCGCCTGGGCGCAACCGCCGCATTATAATGACGATCTTGGCTACGCCAACGCGGTCACGGAGTTTACCTGTCCTACACCTGGCAACCCCGGCACCAGCGGTCCGCCGGCTTTAATTTATTGAAGGCAAGGAGTTCTTTTTTGAAAAAAAGGCTGGTCCGCCCGCGAACCAAAAACTTCTGTTACTCTGGGGCGTGGGCGTTAACGACAGCACGCCCCGAGCCAGGTGCATCAGGTTTATTTTGGCCCACAAAAAGCGCCGTTTTCCTGATCGGCTTCGGACGGGTCCAGGGCAAAATTAATCCGGCACGGGATTACCGATGGTACGGGCTGGCCGGACAGGGTTGAGGGTTGAAAGCGCCATTTCCACGCTGCATTCGCCGCTGCTTCATCGAGTATCCCATAGCCGGAGCTCTGCGTGACGCTGACTGAATCCGCCACACCATTTGTAAGCACGTGGATGGAGAGTAGCACATCCCCCTGCTCGCCATGATCAGAAGCCGCCTTGGGATATTCGGGCGGCTGATTAACATTCCCGGAGACCGGCTGCGCTGCGATAAATCCGTCGCCGACCTGCGGCGCCATCTTGGTTTCAACCGCTTCGCTGGGCGCCGCCGGAACCGCTTTTGGTTGCGGCAATCGTAATTTTGCTCTGGCTGAGGATGTTGGCCGCACTGGTCTGGCTGCCGTGGGGCGGTTGGCAATTTGCGCAGGCGGGGCCGCCGGAATAACCGCTTGTTCACCCGGTGGTTTTGGCTGAATGGCGGGGTTCTTCGCCGGTTTTTCGGCAGCCACAATCAACAACGAAAGCGGGGCTTTGTCCGGCGGGGCCGGGTTCAGGCGCACCGGCGCGCTTAAAATCAATGCCGCCAACAGGCCGCCGTGCAGAATGGCAGCCGCCATCCAGCCCAACCAGATCTGCCATTCGCCGGCTGAGTGGCGGGCGCGCCGCGCGGCCGGGTCCACCACAGGCACCTGCGACGCCAGCGCTTCCGAGCCCGTCATGGCAGGGCCGAATCCAGGTCAGCAGAAATTTTAACCTCTCGTCTCATATATTAACCGTCGAATTTTCTCACAGCAACTGCCAACGGGCAGGCACGCTGTGGCTCCATTACAACGTATAGGTAATTTTCAGGCAAAGATTCGCTCGCCGATTGACAGAATCACCGCCCGAGTCCGTGATGGCCTCGCCAAGCTTTGCCTGTTGGCTAACGCAGGAAGATTGTTAGAAGAGTAACCATGGCCCATCAAAATATTCGTTTCCTTGCATTCCTGCTCGCCACGGCAATCACCGCGCAGCTTGGTTCCATCGGCAATGCCTTCGCATCCGACCCTTTGGCGGGCGACGCCTATGCGCCGGACCCGAATACAACCATCCTGATGCTGTACGACTTCTACCATAACGATGACGTATATGGCGGTCAGCTCGGCGACCCGCATGGTCCGGATGCGCATGATACGAAGATCACGGCAAATATCGTCGTCCCGCGCTACCTGCATTCCTTCGCCCTCGACGGCTATAACGCCGGCGTGCAGGCCTATGTGCCCTACATCTCCTATCTCGGTGACCAGCGGATCGGCATCAATAATCTGGGAACACCCGCACCCGGCCTGTTGCCGTCGCTTGGCCCCGGCCGTGCCAATATCGATGCGACCACCGGCTTCGCGCAGCCGAATTTTGCCTTCTACCTATTCCCGATCTCCGACCGGAAAACCGGCACATATTTTATCATCCAGCCCTGGATTTCCCCGCCGATAAGCAGTTTCAACAAGAACAACACGCTGAACCTGAGCCAGCAGAATGTCTGGACCTTTACCAGCGAATTCGGCTTCCGCACCTTGCTGCTGGGAACGCCGCAAACGCAGAATCTTGCGCTTGAGGTCTGGCAGGAAACCTATCTGTATGGCTTGAATTCAAACTCCGCATTGGCGGAGCCGTCAATTTCGGCGAACAGCATCCCGCCGCTCTATAGCATCGGGCACCAGATCGATTCGCGAATTCCAGACACCAATCCCGTCCAGGCAAAATCGGTCACCCCGGCACAATTCCGCGAGCAGCCCACCAACGAATTCCGCGTCTATCTCGCCTATGAGTTCAATCCTAGAATCCACGCGTTCATCGCCCCGGGTTTCTACCAGTCTTTCGGCGGCAAGCAGACTTACAAGCTCAACAATGGCACCATCGTCGATTCCGGGGCCCGCACGAATGAGAGCCAGCTGCGGCTGATCGTCGGCAGCTTCGTCACCCCGTCGATCCAGCTGACGCTCGACGCCGATTATGACGTCGCCGCGCACGGCACTCCTTATGACCGCGTCATCGAATTCCGCCTGCTGAAATTCTTTTTCTAGCAGGCGGAGATTTGCAATTCAGAGCCCGATATCCGCTCTGATCCCGATAATGAATGACGCGCCCGGTATCTGCAGCCCGTTAATCGGCTCGAATGACGAATCCAGCAGATTATAAGCATTGGCAAATAATTTGTAGCGCGCTGCCAGCGCGTAGTTCACCGTCAGATTCACGAGCGTGCCCGGATTGGACAAACCGTTGCTGAGCGCAAAACCGTTGTTGTCATAAAGAAAATCCGAAAACTGCCCGATATATTGGACCTGCGGGACGATCGTAATGCGGGGCGTCGGCGTCAGTGTGATGGTCGCACCGCCGGCGTTCTCCGGCCTGCGCAGCAATGGCGTCTCGCTCGTGACATCGCGCGCATAGGTGTAGGTATAGGTGAGATCGGCTGACAGCCAGTTCGCCGGCGTCAGCACCGCTTCGGTTTCAACGCCGCTGATCTTTGCCTGATCTATGTTCTCCTCGGTAGATTGAGTAAAATCGGCGTTCTCGGTGAATTGAATCAGATCGTGGATATTGTTGTGGAAATAGGTTGCCGAAAGGCTGGCGAAATCTTCCTGCCCAAAGGCCGGAATGTCGAATTGCGCGCCGGCGTCATAGCCCTGGCTCCGCTCGGGCTTTAAATTCGGGTTGCCCTGATAGCCGTAGCTGTCCACGCCATACAGATCGAACAGCGAGGGTGCTAAAAATCCGGTGCCGTAGGATGCCTTCAAATGCAAATCCGCCGCCGGCACCGCCAGCACCCCCCCAAAGCGCCCGGTAAAGGCATTGCCGAAACTGGAATAAGAATCATCGCGCAATGCGCCGGTCAACGTAAGTTGGTCGAGAACCGTCGTCTGCGCCCCCAGATGCCCCGCCACATCGTGCTGCGAGTGATCGACCGTCGCGATATAGGGTGAGCCGAAATAGGAATCGTTCACATTCTCCTTGGCCCGATCATTCAAATATTCCATACCGAACAGCACCGATGAAAACTGCGTGGGCCCGGCATCGGGCACATGCACCGTATTGTTCCACTGCACATCGTCGCGGTAGCCGTAATAATGGTCGTCGTTGAAAGCCTGGTTCGGATCAGCCGTGTCCAGCAGATTGGAATAATGCAGGTTGTTTTCCATATGCGCCGCGAACAGTTCGGTCGTCAGCAGGCCGCTGAACAGATTGCTGACGACGCCGAGCTTGTAGAAATAATTTTCGTTGGTATCGACGGAGTTCGGATCATCGAACACCGGGTCGCCCAGATCCGGAAATGCGTTATCCGTCTGCTGCGCGCGCACCACCAACGAGACGCGCGTACCGTCAATGGGCGTGTAGCCGAGGTTCAGCGAACCGAGTTTGGAGCGGTATGGATCCTGATTAGCGGGATTATAAACGCTGAGGCGTTGCGCCGTGTAATCAAAACCGGCCTGCTGGTCGATCGCCCCGCTCAACGCATAATCGAACTTGCCGGATGAACCGGAGATCGTCGCACTGCCCTGCCCCTGCGCCGGATAGCCGCCGGCGGCGGTGACGCTGAGCGTTGGCTTGCCGGAGCCGCGTAAAGTGATGATGTTGATCACCCCGCCGATGGCGTTGGAGCCGTACAGGCCGGACATCGGCCCCCGCACCACCTCGATGCGCTCAATATCGCTCAAGGTGTAATTGCCGAAATTAAACGCACCGTTCGGGCCCGAAGGATCGTTCACCGGCACGCCGTCCAGCAGCACCAGCACGTCCTCGGAATTGGTGCCGCGGATGAACACGCTGGCCTGGCCGCCTGGGCCGCCGGTCTGCACAACGCCCAACCCCGGCACCGCGCTTAACGCCTGCGTCAGCGTGGTGTAGCCGCGCGTTTCCATCTCCGCGGCGGTGATCACCGTGACCCCCGCCGGCACATCCGGCAGCAGAGTGGAAACCCGCGTCGCCGTCACCGTGACTTCAGGCACCGCCGCGTCGCTGTCCGCCTGAACGCCACCAGTGGGGATATTGTCCTCTGCATGGGCCAGGCCAGGCAGCGCCACGAAAGGCAGCAGGGACGCAAGCAGGCAAAGCCTGAAAGAAACAGAAAACGGCATACAAAATCTCCCCTGACCGCGCGCTCACGCGCGGCGTCCCTCCAAAAAAAGCGACAGAGGCTCGGGGTCATTCTCCCCTTCGCAAATGGCGGTCCCCGGCCATTTACGCGCAAATGTCTCGATGCCGGCCGGTCTCCTGGCTCGCGGGTCAGCATCCACAGCCGCCTTCTCACCCAACCGGGCAATGGCATCTGACTGTAAACTCGCCACTCACAGTTGCGGGGGCAGCTGCGGATCTTACCCGCATTCCCGTTTCAGCCCTCTCGGGCCACCGTCATCTAATGGCCTCGTAACGTAAGGATAAGCACAAGCCAACTTCTTTTTGTGAACAAAAACCGGTAGACGCTCGGCGCGAAGCAAAAAACTTTTTGACTCTGGGCCGGGGGCGCGTTGCAGCTCCCAGCTAGCGCCACTTGTCATTGGGGTTAAAAACGCCGATCTTTATGGAAGCGGACCCATCCGGTCCTGATTCTATTGGAGACCAGACCATGTTCATCGAAACCGAGAGCACGCCCAATCCGGCAACGCTCAAATTCCTGCCCGGCCAGGAGGTTCTGTCCGGCCGCACCGCCGATTTCGCCGATGCCGACGCGGCGCTGATCAGCCCGCTCGCCAACACTTTGTTCGGTCTAGCCGGCGTGACCCGAGTGTTTCTCGGCGCGGATTTCGTCACCATCACCAAATCCGACGCAACGGACTGGCAAGCCCTGAAACCGCAGGTCCTGGGCGCCATCATGGAACATTTCCTCTCAGGCCAGCAGGTGATGAGCGAAGCCGGTGCCGCAGCTGCCGAGGACGTGCTGCCCGAGGACCAGGAAATCGTCGATCAGATCAAGGATTTGCTGGAAACCCGCGTTCGCCCGGCCGTCGCCAGCGATGGCGGCGATATCATCTTCCGCGGTTTTCGCGATGGCGTGGTCAGCCTGCAGATGCAAGGCTCCTGCAGCGGTTGCCCATCCTCCACCGCGACGCTGAAACATGGCATCGAGAACCTGCTCAAGCACTATATTCCGGAAGTGCAATCGGTAACCCAGGCCTATTCCTGAAATTAACCGCTGCCGAAATTCTGGAGACATACCGATGGCATTGGACGACCATGCGCTCGATACCCTGTTCCGCGCCGCCCGCACCAAATGGGAATGGACGGACCAGCCGGTAACCGATGAGGATCTGGCGGCAGTTTATGAGCTGGTGAAGCTTGGGCCCACCTCCGCCAATTCCTCGCCGGCGCGCTTCGTTTTCGTCCGCACGCCGGAAGGCAAGGAGAAGCTGAAACTGGCGCTCAGCCCCGGTAATGTTGATAAGGTGATGGCCGCACCGGTTACCGTCATTATCGCCTACGACCCGTTATTCTATAACCATCTACCGAAACTCTTCCCGGCGGAGGACACCAAGGCCTGGTATTCCGGCAACCCGGACCTGGCCAAGGATACCGCCTTTCGCAACTCCACACTGCAGGG
Source organism: Rhodovastum atsumiense (assembly GCA_026225115.1). Lineage (GTDB taxonomy): Bacteria > Pseudomonadota > Alphaproteobacteria > Acetobacterales > Acetobacteraceae > Acidocella > Acidocella atsumiense_A. Next base: position 23,058 of record JAMFSE010000118.1, on the reverse strand, counting down.
TGCGTATATGATCCTGGCGGCGCGCGCGTTAGGGATCGATTCCGGCGCGATGTCCGGCTTTGACAACTCGAAACTCGACATGGCCTTCTTTGCGAAAAGCGGCTGGCGGTCGAATTTTCTGCTTAATCTCGGCCATGGTGTTGCCGAACACCCTTTTGAGCGCCTGCCGAAATTGACGTTTGACGAAGCAACCCTCTTCGCTTGAGCGGAAGGTGACCGCTTTACTCGCCATCGACGCCGCCGGTCCGCGCGCCGGTATCGCAATACTGGGCGCCGATGGGGTGGTGCTTAACCGGCAGGTGGCCGACGCCAAAGCCGGATTGACCGAAACCTTGCCGGCGTTGCTGCAGTCCAGCCTGGCGGCCGCCGATGATGTGCAAATCGCCGCGGTGGCAGTCACCATCGGCCCGGGGAGTTTTACCGGGCTGCGCAACGCAATTTCCATCGCCCAGGGATATGCGGCCGCCGCCGGCGCGGAACTGCTCGGTATTACCGTTGCCGAAGCCTTTGCCGCCGCCTTCCCCACCCTGCACCGGCCGCTATGGGTTGCCGTCCGCGCTCGAAAAGGCCGGATTTTCATCCTGCGCGACGGCAATGCCGAAGCCTTCAGCGATGCCGAGATACCGCGCCCGGGTTTTGCCATCGCGCTCGCAGGCGATGCCGCCAATGAAGTCGCCGCGCGTCTCGCCGCCAACAGCCACGATGTCATGCTGACCAATGCCCGGCTGATCGACCCGGTTTGGGTGGCCCGCGCCGCTTTGGCTCGGCGGGAAGCCAAGCTGCCGGCGCATGCGGCGCAACCCATTTACGTTGACCCGCCGGAAGCCAGACAACCGGCCGGCGGCCTGCGCCCGCACCCGGTATGACGCGCTGCGCCATCCACCACGCCGCCGCCATGGCGGCGGTCCATGCTATCGCCTTCCCCGATGACCCGTGGTCAGAATCCAGCTTTTCCCGCCTGCTCGGCCAGCCGGGTGTTGCCGGATTAATCGACGAACGCGGCGGCATCGTGATGCTCCGATGCATCGCCGATGAAGCCGAAATTCTAACCCTCGGCGTCGCCAGTCCCAGGCTCGGCATCGGCCTGGCTTTGATGCAAGCGGCAATAGCCCAGGCAAAATCCCAGGGTGCGGCAACGCTGCATCTGGAAGTCGCGGAATCCAATACTGCCGCCTGCGCATTATATAAGCAGCTGGGTTTCAAACAAACCGGCCGCCGCCAAAAATATTACGACAATGGGGGCGATGCGCTGGTGCTCAGCCTGAATACAGGCTGATCGCTACCGCCCGAATCCGCTCCGCGGCTTTTCGGGGAGCAGCGCAACGCATGCCGCGGCAACCGCCATGCCGAGAAACAATCCGCCGACCACATCACTCACAAAGTGGAAACCATATCCAACCAGGCCGATCATGACCGAGGCAATGAGGGCCATCCAGAGCGGCCGGTATTGCGGCAAGCGCCACCACAACACAAACATCGGTGCGGCAATATACGCGGTATGTCCAGACGGAAACGCACCGAAACTCGCACCGCCGTTAAAGGGACGCAGGCCATAGATGCCGGTTCTCAGCCACACGCCTGGCCATGGCCGGCCGATAATAAATTTCAGCTCCTCTTTCGCGGCGTCCGCGACAATAATTGCCATACTGAGCGTCAGAAAAAGATGCGTGTAGGCGCTGCGCGGCCAGCCCGCCAATCTGCCGAAAGCAAAGACAGCCAGATAGAAGAGCGCCAATGGCGGCGGCAACAAAGACGGCGTGGCCATAATCTCGAAGCCGTGCTGGAAAACGCGATGGTGATAAGCATAAAGGTAGACCGGCCTATCCAGATATTCCACGCTCAAAAACAACAGAAACGCACAGAGAATTGCGGCAGTAGCGGTCCTTTTCATTTGCCGTTCGAAGGCAGCCGGACGTTCTGCCTTTGCTAAATTAAGCTGCATATTCACCGTATAAGCCGCAAAAACGTCACCAATGCGCTACTTTTCCCCAAACCATGCAAAATTTAAGGAATTAGTACGGTACTGCCGGTGGTTTTACGCCCTTCCAGGGCTATATGCGCCGCTTGCGCTTCGGCCAGCGGAAAGGTCTGATTGACCTGAATTTTTACGCCGCCGGAGGTAACAACGTCGAACAGATCGGCGGCGGCGTGCAGCAGATCGCCATGGGTTGCGGTGTAGGTAGCCAGGCTCGGCCGCGTCAGAAATAGACTGCCCTTGGCCGATAAAATCGAAATATCCACCGGCGGCACCGGACCGGAGGCGCTGCCGTAGCTGACCATCATGCCCAGCGGCGCCAGACAATCCAGGCTGGCGTCGAATGTATCTTTGCCGACGCCGTCATAAACCACCGGCACCATGGCGCCGCCGGTGAAACGCTTCACCTCGGCCACAAGATTTGCATTGCCGATAATGGTGTGCGCCGCGCCATTGGCTTTCGCCAGCTCGGCCTTCTCGGGCGAGGATACCACGCCGATGACGGTGGCCCCTAGATGCCGCGCCCATTGGCACAGAATCAGCCCGACGCCGCCGGCCGCCGCATGCACCAGGATGGTCTGGCCCTTTTGCACATTAAAAGTCCGGCGCAGCAGATATTGCGCCGTCATGCCCTGCAGCATCATCGCCGCCCCGGTCTGGAAATCAATAGAATCCGGCAGCTTCACCAGCCGGTCTGCCGGCATCGCCCGCTCGGTGGAATAGCTGCCGAGCGCACCGCCGGCATAGGCGACGCGATCGCCCGGCGCCAGATCGCTCACCCCGGGGCCGACCGCCAGCACCGTCCCGGCCGCCTCCATGCCCAAGGTCGTCGGCAAGGCGCTTTTGTACAGGCCGGTACGAAAATAGACATCGATGTAATTCAGCCCGACTGCCTGATGGCGGACCAGCGCCTCGCCGGGTCCCGGTTCCGGGGTCGGCACACTCTCCCATTTCATAACTTCCGGGCCGCCGACTGCGTGAATGCGAATGGCTTTCGACATTATTTTCTTCCACCCAAAAGCTTCAAATTTTGCCGCCCTTCTCCAGATCGAGCAGTCTTTGCTTGGTCTGCAATCCGTCGGCAAAGGTGTAGCCGCCCAAACCGCCGACCGCTACGACGCGATGGCAGGGAATGAAAATGGCAATCGGGTTGGCCACATTGGCGCCGCCGACCGAGCGTGGCGAGCCGCCGGCGATGCGGGAAATCTCCACATAGGTCCGCGTCTCCCCGGCAGGGATCTCGCGCAACGCCCGCCAGACGCGCTGACGATAGGCGGACCCCTGCGGCCGCAACGGCAAATCGGCCAAGGGCGCGCCGTCGAAATAATCCTGCAATGCGGATTTGGCGCGGAGCAGAATGGGATTTTCGGATTGGTCGGCACCCCAACCGCTTTCCAGGGCCACGATTTCTCCGAACGCCTCGAAGACCGTCAAATCACCAATCGGCGAATGAAGGGAAAGTTGCGGCACATAATTCTCCAAACCTGGGCGCACGCTAGAGCGCCAACCAATGCGGATCAAGCGCCGGCGCTAAGCCGGCTTTGCCCCTACGTCGCCCAGGGGTTTTCCGGCCAGTCGTGTTTCGGATAGCGTCCACGCATGTCCCGCCTGGCGTCCAGCCAGCCGTTGCGCCAGAATTTTTTCAAATCCTCGGTGATGGCGATCGGCCGCCCGGCGGGGGAAAGCAGGGCCAGCTGCAAGGCGATTTTGCCGCCGGCAAGAAGCGGGGTTTCATCCAGCCCGTAGAAATTGCGGGCCCTGGCGGAGGCCACCGGAACCGGCCCGGTGTAATCGATCGCAACCGCGCCGCCTGGCAGCTGCAATTGCACCGGCAGCGCTTTATCTAAATTCTGCGCTTGGTGGTGACTCATCTGGGCGCGCAGGATCGCCACCAGATCCAGCGCCGCGGCCGCCTTTAAATTGGTGAACCCGGCCAGATACGGCGCCAGCCATATCTCCGTTGTAGCAGCAAGTGCTGCTTGCGAAAAATCCGGATAATCCGGCTCGATCTGCCGCATCAACGCCACCCGGGCTCGCAGATTAATCGCCGCATCGCTCCAGTTGAGCTGATCCAGCCGCGTCGCCAGCGCCTTGGCCAGCGCGCTTTGCACCTCATCGGGCGCCGCCGGCAACATCCGGTCCGAAAGGATGAGCGCGCCCAGGCGCAGCCGCTGCCGGGTCAGCACACTGCCGGTTGCCGGGTCAAAACCGGATTCCCTGGTCTGCTTGCAGCGCGCCTGCAATCCCTCCGGCAGGTTTTCCGATTCCAGTGCGGCGCCCAGCCGTACCCGCGAGCCTTTGGCATCCAGCGAGGCCACTACGATCAATTTGTTCCGCGCCAGTGGGTCCGCCGGTCCCAATTTGCCGCTACCGCCGCCGGACAGCCGGTACGATCCGGGCTCGCCCCGGCTCTGCCCCACCCGGTCCGGGAACGCTGCCGCCAGCAAAGCCCCAGGGTCGCCGACTGCAATGGCATTGGCCTGCAGCCCGAGCCGAGAACGATACATCTTCGCTGCTTGCCTGATGCGCGACAGGGCGCCGCGATCGCCCTCGATTTTGCCTGCGAGCGCATCAAGCCGGAGCGAAATATCGGCGGGCGCATCGCCTTTGCGCGCCAGTGGATCCCGCTCCTCCAAAATTGCCGCGAGGTCGGCTGCCAGCGCGGTCTCCTGTGGGGTTCTGGCCGCAACCATCATCGCCGCCAGCCGTGGCGTGGCGCGCAGCCGCGCCATCTCTTTGCCAGTTGACGTGAGTTTTCCCTCATCCAGGGCACCCAGCTCGGTCAGCAGCGTGCGCCCCGCCGCCACCGCGCCGGCTGGCGGCGCGTCCGGGAACGGCAGATCCTCCGGCCGTTCGCCCCAGGCGGCACAGCTGAGCACCAGGCCCGAAAGCTCCGCCTCGAAAACCTCCGGCCGGTCGAAATTCGGCAGGCCCCGGTGCAGCACCTCGCTCCACAGACGGATCGCCACCCCCGGCGCCTCCCGCCCGGCTCTGCCGGCGCGCTGTGCCGCCGCTGCCCGGCTGATCCGCAGCGTCGTCAACCGGGTCAGTCCGGTCGACACATCCAGCCGCGGCGCGCGCCGAAATCCGCCATCCACCACAATCCGCACGCCGGGCACGGTCAGCGAGGTCTCGGCGATCGAGGTCGCCAGCACCACACGGCGCCGCTCATGCTGCCGCAATGCCAGATCCTGCGCTTCCGGCGGTAATTCCCCATGCAGTGGCAGCACCAATGCCGGGCATCCCGCCAGCAGCGATTCGGTACGACGGATTTCCGTCATCCCCGGCAGAAACACCAGAATATCGCCCTCATACGCCGCCAGCGCGTCTTTCACCGCCTTTGCCGCCGCCTCCGGCAGTTCGCGCGCGGTCGGAATGTCCCGCGCCACATGCCGAATCTCTACCGGATGCATCCGGCCGTCGCTTGCGATCACCGGCGCGTCCAGCAGCGCCGCCAGCGGCCCGGCATCGGCAGTGGCCGACATCGCGATAATGCGCAGTTCCGGCCGCAGCCCGCGCTGCAAATCCAGCACCAGCGCCAAAGCCAGATCGGCCTCCAGGCTGCGCTCATGCACCTCATCGAAAATCACGCAGGCGACGCCGGACAGGCCGGGGTCGGAGAGCAGCCGGCTGGTCAGCAGTCCTTCGGTGATCACCTCGATCTCGGTTGCGGCCGAGGCGGCTTTTTCCAGCCTTGTGCGAAAGCCGACACGGCCGCCAACCGGCTCACCCAGCAGCCCCGCCATCCGCATGGCGGCGGCACGCGCCGCCAGCCGCCGTGGCTCCAGCATCAGAATTTTTCCCGCTGTCCCGGCCTGCAGCAGCGCCAGCGGGACCAGCGTGGTTTTGCCGGCCCCGGGCGGCGCCACCAGCACGGCGTTCGGACGCACGCGCAGGCTTTCCAGCAGCGCCGGGAGCACATCGTTGACAGGCAAATCTTGCGCGTGCTCAAGCATCTGCTCGCCGCGTACCATTTATGCGCCGCCCATGCGATACAGCAACCATGCGCTGGGTATTTCTCCTGCTGTTCGTGCTGCCAAACATTGCCTGCGCGGCAACCAGCAATGTTTTCACCAGCAGCCGGGCGAGCGTCAGCCTGATCTCCGCCGCCAACACGCCCGGCGGCGATATTCAACTGGCGCTGAAATTCAAGCTGGCGCCAGGCTGGCATATCTATTGGTCAAATCCCGGCGATGCCGGCCTTACGCCGCAGATCACGCTGGATCCGCCCGCCGTTGCCGGCCCCTTCGCCTATCCGCCGCCCGAATTTTTGGTTCAAAGCGGGGTCGCCGCCTATGTGCTGAGCGGCGATGTTCTGCTCCCCTTCACGGTGTCGCATGCCGGCAACCGCATTCAGGCCAAAGCCTTCTGGCTGGTCTGCCGCGACATCTGCGTTCCCGAGCACGCAAATTTTACCCTCGCTCTCGATGGCGGCCCGTCTCCCGAATCAGCTTTGTTCGACATCAAGCCGGTCGTGGCCTCGCCATTTGCCGCGCGCATCGCGCCCGATGGCCGGCTGACCATTGCCGGGCTCGGCAGGGCCGAGGTCAGCACCGCTAGGTTTTTCCCCGATGCGCCTGGCACCATCGTCAATATCGCGCCACAAAATCTGCAGTTCTCCGCCACTGGGCTGACGCTGCAGCTTAAACTCACCCCAGGCTATGACGCCGGAAAACCGCTCTCCGGCGTGTTGGAACTTACCGATCCCAGCGGCGCCATGCAGGCGTTACACCTGAACGCCGCACCGGGCCTGCCGCCCGCAACGCCGTCGCTGATGCTCTGGCTGGGCGCTGCCTTTCTGGGCGGGCTGATCCTCAACCTGATGCCCTGCGTTTTCCCGGTGCTGGCGATGAAGGCGTTTGCCATCACCCGGTTCTCCGGCGCCGGCAAAGCCCATATCCGCCGCGAGGCTTTGGGCTATACGGCCGGCGTGCTTACCGCCATGCTGGCAATCGGTCTGATCCTGATTTTGCTCCGCGCGCTGGGCGGCGATTTCGGCTGGGGGTTTCAATTCCAGTCGCCTGTTTTCGTCGCTTTGGTCGCCTGGCTGATCCTGGCGCTTGGACTCAACCTCGCTGGGCTGTTTGAGTTCTCGCTGCCGCAAAGATTCCATTTCCATTATCACGGCAGTTTTTTCACCGGCCTGCTCGCCGTCATCACCGCGACCCCCTGCACCGCGCCGTTCATGGGCGGCGCCATCGCCGCGGCACTCGCCGCATCTCTTCCCGCCGCTCTGGGCATTTTTCTGTTCCTCGGCATCGGCCTTGCCGCGCCGTTTCTGCTGCTCGCCATATTCCCCGCATTGGCCAGCAAACTTCCCCGCCCAGGCGCCTGGATGCTGCATCTGCAACGGGCGCTGAGCCTGCCGATGTTCGCAACGTTCGTCTGGCTCGCCTGGGTGATGCTGCATGAAGCCGGAGGTACCGCCTCACTGCTGCTCTGCCTGGGCGCCGCCGCGATCGGCGCGGCGCTTTCCAGCAAGAAACTCCGCCCTGCCGCCGCCCTGGCACTGCTCACTTTGCCCTTCCTACATACAAGCCAGGCGGCCGCTTCGCTCTCACTGCCGAATGCCGAGCCCTATTCCGCGTCCCGGCTTGCGTCTTTGCGCGCCGCCAACACCCCGGTCTTCGTCGACCTCACCGCCGCCTGGTGCGTCACTTGCCTGGTCAATGAACACAGCACACTGACGTCTCATGCTGTCCAATTCGCCTTTGCCGAACAGCACATAAAAACGCTGGTCGGCGATTGGACCAATCGTGACCCAGCCATCACCCGGCTCCTGCAAACGAGCAACCGCGACGGTGTACCGCTCTATCTGTATTTCCCGGCGGGCAGCGGCCCCATTGTCTTGCCGCAGGTCCTTGACCCGCAGATTGTCCTGAACACGATCAAGTAAAATCAGCGCAGACTTTGCGCCATGCCCAATTCAACAGATTCCGGCGCTAAGGTCAGCTTTTCCACCAGCAGCGTCGCCGCCATTATCGCCAGATCGGTGAGCAAAGCGCGCTGAGCAAGGTTCGTTTCCGTCCGCGGCGATTTATCGATGACGCATAACGCGCCCAACCGACGTCCCGTGGACTCGCTCACAATCGGGGCGCCGGCATAATATCGCAGACCAAGCGCACCGGTGACCAAGCCATTATCCCGCCATGGATTTCGTAAACTTCGTCGGACCACCTGATTGCATAGTCGGGCAGCCTGACCCACCAATGGCCAAGGTGCCCCAGCCTTTCGGCCAATCCGAGCAGCCAGCTCTTTTCGCTTTCCAGGGCAAGCAGGCTTGCCGCATCAACGTTTTGTTCCTGCAGCCACCGACCCGTAGCTTGCATGCGCGCACTCCTCTGCCGCCACTAACCCCTATACTAACGCAGGTTGCGTTAAAAAATCAAAAGGGGCACCGCTTGCAGGGTACTGGGTCAGAAAGCCTGCTCTGAACAAATGACCGCAACCTATGCATGGGTGGAAGGCGAGGTTCTGCGCTAACCTAGAAGTTAGCGGTCAGCTGCTCAAACGCCCTGGCGCGATGGCTGATTTTGTCCTTTACCCCGGCGCCCAATTCGGCATAGGTTCTGTCATAACCGAGCGGCATGAAAATCGGATCATAGCCAAATCCCTCTGCGCCGCTTGGGGTTTTCGAAATCAAGCCATCCGCATGACCGATATAGGTCGCGGTGGTGCCATCCGGCTGTGCCAGACATAAAGCGCAGGTAAAGCGCGCCCGCCAATCATTTCTCTGTTCCGCCGCCGCGATGATGCGGGCGAACGCGGCCGGATAATCTCCGGCGGCGTAGCGCGCCGAAAAAATACCTGGCGCGTTATCCAACGCGGCGATCGATATGCCGGAATCATCGGCCAGTGCCGGCATGCCGGACGCCTTCGCCGCCGCGATCGCTTTCAGCTGAGCGTTGCCGGCGAAGCTCGAAGCGGTTTCATCCGGCTCCGGCAGCGCCAAGGCTTCCGCTGAAAGGACGGCGATGCCGAACGGCTCCAGCATTAAAGCAAATTCCGCAAGCTTGCCCTTGTTATGAGTCGCAATCAGGATCTGTTTCATTCCTTCGCCAAAGCTTGCGCCACGGCTTTGACAAACTCCGCCGGGTTATCCGGCAAATCGCCTTCCTGCAGTTTCGCCAGATCCAGCAGCAATTCGGCGTCCTGCGTCAAATCCGCTTCTGCTTTTGCACGCGCCGCCAACGCCAGCACCAACGGATGCGTGGGGTTGATTTCCAGTTTCGGCGGCAGGCCAAAACTCGGGCGGCCGGCGCGGCGCAGCATCCGCTGCATCGCGAGGTCCGGCCCGTGCTCGGCGGCGACCAGCATGGCCGGGCTGCCGGTCAGCCGGGTTGAAGCCGCGGCCTCGGAGATTTTGCCAGCGAGAACCTTACCCAGCGCGGTGCAAAGTGCCGTGATGTCCTCACTCGTCTCGGCGGCGGCAAACAGATCGCTGGCCTGCGAGGCGCTTTTCAGTTTCTTGTCCTTGAAACTATCCATCCGGCTCGGCCAGAAGGCGTCGATCGGATCGGAGAACAGTAGCACTTCATACCCCTTCGCCGCGAAGCCTTCCAACTGCGGCGAGTCCTTCAAGCTGCCGCCATCGGTGCCGGCGAGGTAATAAATAGCGTCCTGGCCTTCCGGCATGCGCGCGATATACTCGTCGAGGGTGGTCGCTGCCTCCTTGGTTGATTCAAACCGGAACAAGCCGGCGATTTCCGCGGCATGACCAGTATCCTCATAGATTCCGTGCTTCAGCGTCTCGCCGAAATTTTCCTGAAAAATTTTGAATTCCTCCACATCCTTGGCGCGGTTTTTCAATTCCGACAGCACGCGGTTGAGCAGCGCCTTGCGGATTTTATCCAGCACCGGCGTGCTCTGCAGAATTTCGCGGGAAACGTTGAGCGGCAAATCCTCGGTATCCACCACGCCGACGACAAAGCTCAGCCAGTCCGGCAGCAATTTTGCTTCATCGGTAATGAACATCCGCTTCACATGCAGCCGGACTTTCGAATGCTTCACTTCCTCCACCGGCATGAACGGTTTCGAGGACGGGATGAACAGCAATGCCGAGAATTCCAGCGTGCCTTCGGCGCGCCAGTGGATGGTCGCCCAGGGCTCGTCAAACATATGGCCGAGATGGCGGTAGAATTCCGCGTAATCCTGGGTGCTGATGTCGGCCTTCGGCTTGCGCCACAATGCCGTGCCTTCGGTGATCGCCTGATACTTGCCGTCGCGTTCCAGCTCGATCGGGATGGCGATGTGGTCCGCCCATTTCTTGATCACGGTCTCCAGGCGCAGCGGCTCCAGAAACTCTTCCGCATCCGGCTTGATGTGCAGGATGATGGTGGTCCCCGCTTCTTCGCGCTCCGCCGGCTTCAGCGTATAGACACCGCGGCCGGCGGATTTCCATTCCCAGGCCTCTGCCGCACCGATCTTGCGGGAAATCACCTCGACCTCGTCTGCGACCATGAAGGCTGAGTAGAAGCCGACGCCGAATTGCCCGATCAGGCTTGGGCGCTCCTCCGGCTGGGTTTCTGCCAGGCTGGCGGTAAAATTGGAGGTGCCGGAGCGGGCGATGGTGCCCAGGTGGTCGGCCAGTTCCTCCTTGCTCATGCCGGTGCCGCTATCGGCGATGGTGATGGTGCTGCCGAGTTTATCGAGCGAAATTTTAATGGCGGGGGATTCCGGCAAGGCCAGGCTCCCATCCGAGAGGGCCAGGAACCGGCGCTTATCGGTGGCGTCCGCGGCATTGGCGACCAGTTCGCGGAGAAAAATCTCACGGTCGGAATACAGCGAATGCACCACCAGATCGAGCAGGCGGCCAACCTCGGTGCCGAAATTGCGGGTCTCTTCACCGGCAGGTGAAGCGGATTCTGTTGCGCTCATAATAAATTCCTCCAATCGGCCGCTCAGTTAGGGCATCGCCCTGAACGGTTCAAGAATGGCGCTTACATTGGCGCTTGCATTGGCGCTTGCATTAGCGTCCGAACAACCCAACAATTACCCCATGTCCGGATTCTCTCCGCGGGTGAAGGCGGTGCTCGGCCCCACCAACACCGGCAAGACTCATTTGGCGATCGAGCGCCTGCTCGGCCATTCCTCCGGCATTATCGGCTTTCCGCTCCGTCTGCTGGCGCGCGAGAATTACGACCGCATGGTGCTGCGCAAGGGGATCAAAAACGTCGCCCTGATCACCGGCGAAGAGAAAATCGTGCCGCCGGACGCGAAATATTTCTCCTGCACGGTCGAAGCCATGCCGCTGGACCGGCGGGTGGAATTCATCGCGGTCGACGAGATCCAGCTTTGCGCCGACCCCGATCGCGGCCATATTTTCACAGATAGGCTACTGCACGCCCGCGGCATGGTGGAGACCATGTTCCTGGGCGCCGAGACCATCCGCCGGCTGCTGAAACGGCTGGTGCCGGAAGCCGAGATCGAGACCCGGCCGCGGCTGTCTGAGCTGAGCTATGCCGGCCCGGTAAAACTCTCGAAACTGCCCCCTCGCTCGGCCATCGTCGCGTTTTCGGGCGCTGAGGTTTACGCCATCGCCGAGGCCGTGCGCCGCCGGCGCGGCGGCTGCGCCGTGGTGATGGGAAGGCTCTCGCCGCGCACCCGCAACGCCCAGGTGGCGCTGTACCAGGATAAGGAAGTGGATTTCCTGGTCGCGACCGATGCGATCGGCATGGGCCTCAACATGGATGTCGACCATGTGGCCTTTGCCGGACTGTCGAAATTCGACGGTCACCGGCCGCGGCTGCTGATGGCGCCGGAAGTGGCGCAGATTGCCGGCCGCGCCGGCCGCGGCATGCGCGACGGAACGTTCGGCGTCACTGCCAACTGCCCGCCCTTGGCGGATGAGCTGATAAAGGCGGTGGAGGCGCATGCCTTCGAGCCGCTGGAGCAACTGTTCTGGCGCAATTCCAGCCTGGATTTTTCCTCCATCGATTTTCTGGTCCAAAGCCTGACCGCATCGGCGCCGGCCCCTGGGCTGGTGAAGGGCAATGACGCGACCGATGTGGAAACCTTGGCGGCCCTAAGTCTTGATCCCGATATCCGTAAACTGGCGCAGGGCAGGAGCGCCACGCGGTTGCTGTGGGAAGCCTGCCAGATCCCGGATTTCCGCAAGCTCGCCACCGATCAGCATGCAAAACTCTGCGCACGGGTTTTCACGCATTTGCGCCGCGACACTGTGCTTCCCGTCAGCTGGATCGGCGGCGAGTTCGAAGTGCTCGATAAAACCGAAGGCGATATCGACACGCTGATGCAGCGCCTCGCCGATGTCCGGGTCTGGGCCTATATCACCGCCCGCGCCGACTGGATGCGCGATGCCACGCCCTGGCAGAACCGGGCGCGCGAAATCGAGGAGAAAATCTCCGACACGCTGCATGAGAAATTGATGGCGCGCTTTGTCGACCGCCGTGCCGCGCATCTGACCCGAAGGCTCGAAGCGCTGGAGACGCCGGGGGCTTCGGTCCTGCTTTCCGCGGTCTCGGCGCGCGGCGTGGTGCTGGTGGAAGGCCATGAGGTCGGGCATATCGAAGGCTTCAATTTTTTCCCCGACCCCGCAGCGCAGGGACCGGAGAAGAAGTTCTTGCTCCGCGCCGCCAGGCGCGCGCTGGGCAGCGAAATGCCGCGGCGGATTTTGCGCGCCGAACTGGCGCAGGATAGCGCTTATCGCATCTCGCCCAGCCAGCGGATCATCTGGGAAGGCGCCGAAATTGCCCGGCTGCGCAAAGGCGCCAGCCGCCTGCGCCCGGCGGTCGAAATTCTGCCAAGCGAGTTCCTGGACGGGGCAGCGCGCGAGCGGCTGCGGGTCCGGCTGGCGGCTTATGTCGCGGCCGAAATCAACACCGGGCTGGCGCCGCTGTTCCGGGCGATGGCCGAGCCGAAACCGGAGTATCGCGGGCTGATGCATCGCCTGGGCGAGGCGCTCGGCGTGCTGCCGGGAGAGGAATTTCACCCGTCGCTGCGGGCCGCTTTGAAACCGCTCGGGGTGGAGGCGGGTCAGTTCGCGATTTTCCTGCCGGCGCTGATGAAGCCGAAGGCCGCCTGCATCCGGGCCATGCTGTGGGCGCTCTGGCAAAACACCGGCAACCCCGAATTGCCCGCCGCCGGACGGGTATCGGTGACCCCGCCGCTGGGTTGGGATGATGAAATGGCGTTGGCGATGGGCTGGGTGAAAACCGGGCCGGTGATGCTGAGGCTGGATATTGCCGAAAAAATGGGGCGGGAGCTGAACTATCTGATCCGCAAGCACCCGGTAGCGCTGCCCGCCGGCCTCGGCTCGCGCATGTCGCTGAAACCGGAGCATCTGCCCGCGGTGCTGAACCGCCTGGGTTTCCGCATCATTCCCGCCGCCACGCTGGCGCCGGAGAAATACGGGCCGCCCGCGCCGCCGATGCTGGCCCGCCGCAAAGCAATACGGCCGGCGCCGGCCAAACCGGCAACCCCGCCGGCCCCCTTGCCGGATAATCCCTTTGCGGCTTTGGCAGCCTTGAGGCGGGCGGCTTCCTGAATGGCGGCGGTTGATGCGGACAAGGCCGGCGAGGACGGCGCCTGGCAGCGGTTGGACAAATTCCTGTTCTTTGCCCGTTTCTGTAAGTCCCGGGCAGTCGCCGCCGAGTTGATCGCCGGCGGCCTGGTCCGCATCAACCGCCAGCCGACGGAAAAGCCGCATGCCAAACTGCGCCCGGGGGATGTGCTGACGCTGGCGCTGGCGCATCGCGTGATCGTGGCAAAGGTGTTGTCTCTGGCGCCGCGGCGCGGCCCGGCTACGGAGGCCCGGCGGTTATACGAGGAAATCGCCTGAGAAATCGCATGAAAACTGCCATGGCCTTGCGCGAAACTGCGTTGTCCCGCATATCCCGCCGCTATCTGGAAATTCAATATGGCGTCCGGTGATCCGGACGGAATTAGGAGTGCCTGATGACCTATGTGGTCACCGAGAACTGCATCAAATGTAAATTCATGGATTGCGTCGAGGTTTGCCCGGTCGATTGCTTCTATGTGGGTGAAAACATGCTTGTCATTCACCCGGACGAATGCATCGATTGCGGCGTTTGCGAGCCCGAATGCCCGGCGGAAGCGATTTTGCCGGATAGCGACGACCGCGCCACCGCCTGGGTGGAGCGCAACCGCGATCTGGCCAAATCCTGGCCGAACATCACCCGCAAAGGCACGCCGCCGGATGATGCCGATGAGTGGAAGGACAAGCCCGGCAAAGAGGCGATGCTCTCGCCAAACCCCGGTACGCCCTGAGTAGCGCCGCGGCGTTACAGCGCGGCGTGACGAAAGCCTATTTCTCTGCTATGGTAATCCCATTCTTTAGCGAAAACTCCCTGGTTTAAGGCGGCCGCGAAATGCTTCGTGCCGTTCCAAGAGGTTTTCTCTCCAGGGAGCGGCAGAGTCTGGTTATGGTGGGCAAAAACATTGAAAAAGGCGCCGCGAGCACGGCAAAACATGCTGTTCCTCCGGGAAAAGCAAAAATTCTGCCGAACCGGGCATCTAAACCCGCCAAACCAGCGGATAAACCCCGCGCCAGCCTGGCTTCCAAGCCAGCAGCTTCCAAGCCGGTACCCGCAAAACTAGCGCCAGCAAAACCAGTATCTGAACCCGTGCCCGCAAAAACGGGGCGGGCCAAAGCAGGGCTGCTGAAACCAGTCCCCGTTTCCAATCTCAAATCACCCCCTAAACCAGCAACGGTAGAAAAATTGACATCTGCTCTTAAGACGAAGGCCGCCGACAAACCCACCGAAACCAAAGCCGAGCCCAGCGTAAAGCCGGCGGCGAAAGTCAGCCCGAAAGCCGCCGCGGCGCCCGCCGAAGTAACCGCGTCGGTCGCCGTACAAGCGCCGAAACCCGCCAAAGCATCGGCCAAACCCGTTGCACCGGTGCCGGCAAAACAACCCTCCCCGGCGCCGGTCGCGGCCGCGCCAACGGCAACAGCGCCGGCCGCCCCAGTACCACCTGTGCAATCGCATTCCGGCGTGATCTCCGGCCCGATGCGGCCGATGGCGCCGCCGCGCGCAATGGCGAAAGCGGAGATTTTCGTGGATGGCGACTTCGTAGTCTACCCGACCCATGGCGTCGGCAAGGTGGAACGCATCGCCACCGAGGAAATCGCCGGTCATAAGTTGGAGCTGATCCACATCACCTTCGATGAAAACCGCATGACGCTGCGCGTGCCGACCAACAAGGCCCGCACCGCGGGCTTGCGCAAACTCGCTTCCCGCAAACAATTCGATGAAGTGCTCGCCACTTTAAAAGGCCGCGCCCGCATCAAGCGAACCATGTGGTCGCGCCGGGCGCAGGAATATGAGGCGAAAATCAACTCCGGCGACCCCTCCTCCATCGCCGAAGTCGTCCGCGACCTGCACCGCAACGCCGGCCAGCCGGACCAGAGCTTTTCAGAACGCCAAATCTACGAATCCGCGCTGGACCGCCTGGCCGCCGAATACGCCGCGCTGGAAAACATCGACAAACCCACCGCCATCGAACGCCTGATCGCACATCTGAAGTCGGATTAAGCAGTTCTTTTTCTGAAGAAAAAGAACCAAAAAGACTTCTGTTAATCTGGGACATGGGCGGTGGATTGGCCGTCGCCCATCATCTGCGATGCAGCACTGTAAAATTCGTTATGGTGAGTCAGCTGGGGCGATTTTTTCGGACCCGGAGCGGAGCGTACGTTTAGTACGTGAGCACCGGAAGCCGAAAAAAGCGCCTCAGATGGCCACCAGAACGAATTTTATCCGCCGTATTTGGATAGCATGGCTCGGAGGGGGTTCGCTCCGGGATTCGATGCGGTCATGTCGATGACCGCGGCGCGGGCGCCGACAGCACTGCCATAGTAGCTCTGCGCGGTGCCGGAATCATACCCTATGATGGAACCCGCAAGCGAAACGCCGCCGTACAGGCCTTGGGTTTTTGAAAGCGTCAGAATATCGGCGCTGGTGCCGGTCGACATTGAGCCGTTGACGCCGGCGCCCAGCGTGGCGACGGTCAACCCGGCATCGGCGCCGAATTTGAACTGGCTGTTGAGCAGCGCGTTAAGCCCATTGGTGGTCATGATGAGCATCAGCACCTCGGCATTCTGCACGCCGATCTGCAGGCCGAAGCTGGCACTGCCCAAAGTGTAGAAGGCCGGATAGGACCAGGAGCCGCCGGCGCCGCGGGCAACCATGACGCAGCCGCCGCCCTCGCCGCCGAAGAAAAACGCGCCGCGGAAAATGCTGGGACAAATAACGACCGCGCGCGCCTTGCGCAGGAACTGCTCGGCCGAGCTGTCCGACGAGTTGCCCATCATGTCTTCCAGGGAAAGCGTTGCGCTATCGACCAGATGCTGCGGGCTGTCCGCCTTGGCGGGAAGCGATGCGAAGAACGGGGCGACCAGCAGCGTGGCTGCAAGCAATAGGCGCTTCATACTCAACTCCTTGGTTTTGCTCTTTTTAAAAACACCACCGGAAAGTGGCTGATTTGTGAACCGGAACGAGAAACTCAAGTTGATAATTGTTCATTGAGCGAAATCAACCGCCAATCGGAATCCTGCCGCTCCAACCGCGTCAGCGAGATGTTTTCGATCGACAGGGATAGCGCCTGATGCGGATTCAAGCCAAGCGCATACGCGCAGGCCGCCCGGATCGCGCCGCCATGGGAGATAACAACCACGTCATCAGCCGTGCGGCTGGATGACAAGCGCTCCATGCCACGGCCGACACGGTCGATCACGTCCTGAAACCGCTCACCGCCCGGCGGGGTCTCGGCGGCATGGATCGGCCAGAACGGGTGCCGGTCGGCTGCCACCCTGCTTGCGAATTCGGTAATCGCCCGGCCCTGCCATTGCCCGAAATCCTGCTCCACAAAATCCGGCTCGACCACCGGGGGTTGGTCAGGATAGCCGGCGCGGACCAGCGCCTCGAAGGTGAGCCGCGTGCGCGACAGCGGGGTGATCACGACCTGGGCTTTCGCCGGCAGGCGGGCGGCGATGGCGGCGTACCGGCCGCCATCCGCGAGCATTGAAGTCTCGCAGATCGCCACGTCATCGGAGCCGTAGAGGAAAGCCAGCGCCTTCTGGTCGACGAGGGCATGGCGGACGAACCATAAACGCAAATCTATTCTCCGATCGAAATAAGGGCGCCGCGGATACGCGCGGCCCGGAACTGGGCGCCGAACACGGCAACCGAAACGGCCATCCAGATGAGGTTGAGCAGCGCAGCCTGCGCCAGCTGGTCCCATGCAACGCTTTTATGCAGCAGCGCCGCGCGCATGCCTTCGAACACATGGGCGGCCGGCAAGGCCAAAGCGAAGGGCTGCAGCCAGGCGGGCAGCACGGTGACCGGGTAGAATACGCAGGCGAGCGGCGTGATGCCGAACGCCAATGTCCAGGCCAGAGCCTCGGCGCCGGCGCCGTAGCGGAACAACAGCGAGACGATGCCGAGCGCCACCCACCAGCCCATCACCAGCAGATTGACGAAAAACAGCATTAGCACAGGACCCAGCCCGAACAGGTTGAAGGCGTAGCAGAAATAGGCGATGGCGACCGCCGGCAGCACGCCAATGACCGTGCGCATCACGGAAATCACCAGCAGCGTGGTGACCATCTCGGCCGGGCGCAGCGGGCTGACGAACACATGGCCGAGATTGCGCGACCAGATTTCCTCGAGAAAACTGAAAGTGACGCCGAGTTGGCCGCGCAGCATGACCTGCCAGAGCAGCACGCCGGCGACCAGGCCGCCGGCAACCAGGCCACCCATCCCCTTATTGGATCCACCGCCGGCGTGGCTGAAGAAATTCGCGGTAAAACCCCAGATCAACAGCTCCAGCGTTGGAAAATAGGTGATTTCCAGCAGCCGCGGCCAGGACCGCTGGTAGAGCGCCAGATGCCGGTAAACCAGCCCCCAGATACGCTGCGCCGAGGCCGCCGCCGCGGAGGCCGCCGCCGCGGAGGCCGCCGCGCCGGTCACGCGGCGAACTCCCGCGCGCTGCCCGTATTGCGGGCGATATCGAGGAAAACCTGCTCCAGATCCTCGCGGCCATAGCGGGCGATCAACGCCGCCGGCGTGCCCTGGTCGACCAGTTTACCGGATTTCAGCATCAGCACGTTATCGCAAAGCCGTTCAACCTCGGCCATATTGTGCGAGGCCAGCAGAATGGCGGCGCCGCTTTCCCTGGCATAGGTTTCCAGCGCCGTGCGGACGAAATCCCCGGTGTCGGGATCGAGGCTCGCGGTCGGCTCGTCGAGCAGCAACAGATCCGGGTGGTTGATGAGGGATTTCGCCAGCGCCACTCTGGTTTTTTGTCCGGCCGATAATTCACCCGCCGGCCGCTCCAGCAATTCGCCGAGGTTGAATTTTTCCGCCAGCTCGGCAATTCGGCCGCGGATATTCCGCACGTTATAGAGATTGCCATAGACGCGCAGGTTCTCCAGCACCGTCAGCTTTTGCGGCAAAGCGATGTAGGGCGAGGAGAAATTCATCCGCGCCAGGGCCGCGAAGCGATTCTTCGCCATGTCATGGCCAAGCACGGTGATGCTGCCGGCGCTTGGCACCAGCAGGCCGAGCAGCATCGAAATCGTGGTGGTTTTACCGGCGCCGTTGCCGCCCAACAGGCCCATTACCCCGCCTTGCGGCAAAGTGAAGCTGATGTCGTCGACCGCCAATGTGCCCTTGTAGCGCTTGGTAAGGTTTTGCACGGCAATGGCGTCCATGCGCCTGGGATAGGCTGCAAGCCCGGCTGTGCCAAGGGCTCCGCGCCGCGGCCTCGGCGTGGCGCGACAGCAGCGGCACTTCCGGCTATGGAGCGCAGCATGGACCCGCTGGCGCTCTATATTCACTGGCCGTTTTGCCTGAGCAAATGCCCGTATTGCGATTTTAACTCGCATATCCGGGAGCGCATCCCGGAGGCGCGCTTCATCGCCGCCTTGCGGCAGGAACTGGCGTTCGAGGCGAACCGGCTGGGGCGGCGGCAGGTCGGCTCAATCTTTTTCGGCGGCGGCACGCCCAGCCTGATGCAGCCGGAAAGTGTTGCGGCGCTGATCGCCGATGCGCGGCTTCTGTTCGATGTCGCGCCGGATGCGGAGATTACGCTGGAGGCAAACCCGACCAGCATCGAGGCCGGGCGGTTCCGCGGCTATGCGGCGGCCGGCGTGAACCGGATTTCGATCGGCGTGCAAAGTCTTGACGAGGCAGCGCTGAAATTTCTGGGGCGCGAGCATTCGGCCGGCCAGGCGCGAGCGGCGATCGAGCTGGCGCGCGGGATTTTTCCCAGAATTTCCTTCGATCTGATTTATGCGCGGCCGGAGCAGACGCTGCGTCAGTGGCAGGCGGAGCTTGACCAGGCACTCAGCCTCGCTGCCGATCATTTATCGCTCTACGAGTTGACGATTGAGCAAGGCACGAAGTTTGCCACGCTTTACGGCCGCGGTGCGTTTGCGCTGCCGGATGAGGATCTCGCCTCCGCATTGATCGACGCCACGGCGGAGACGGCAGCGCGGCATGGTTTGGCGCAATATGAGATTTCCAACTACGCAAAACCGGGCGGCGAAAGCCGGCATAACCTCGCCTATTGGCGTTATCAGAATTACGCCGGCATCGGCCCCGGCGCGCATGGGCGGCTCACGCTGGGCAGCGAATTATTTGCAACCTCCCGGCACCGCGCGCCGGAAATCTGGGCGGATCTGGTAGAGGAAAAAGGCACCGGCGCCACCGTTGAAGAGGCGATCGGCCGGCAGGATCGTGGCCGCGAGGCGCTGCTGATGGGGCTGCGCCTGTCCGAGGGGATCTCCTTCGCGACCTATGAACGCCGGACCGGAATTGCGCTGCTTGATGCGGTTGAGCCACGGATTTTGCGACAGGCGCTGGACGCGCATTACCTGCGGCAAACCGCCACCCATCTCATCGCCACCGCGGAGGGCAGAAAGCGTTTGGATGCATTGCTGCCAGAACTCGCGCGGTAACCGGCGATGACATAAGATGAGTTCGCTAGGCGAGCTCATCTATGTCATCGCGCTCTATTTTTGGAGGCGGATTCAGACTTCAGATCGGATCGCAAAGCGATTCGATCTGAAGTCATCCGGCTCCGGCATAGTATTGGATTTTCATGCGTTACGTATCGACGAGAGGCCATGCGGCAGAACTGGATTTTGCCGGGGTGTTGCTGGCCGGACTGGCCGAAGATGGCGGGCTCTACGTGCCAACCGCGTGGCCGGTATTTTCCGCCCCTGCGCTGCGGGCACTCCGCGGCCTACCCTATGCGGAGCTGGCGGCACGGGTGATCGCGCCCTTTGTTGGCGAGTCCATCCCCTTCCGCGATCTGCAGGCGATGTGCCGGCGCGCCTATGCGCAATTCGATTCCAAGGCGGTGGTGCCTCTGGTGCAGCTGGACAGTAGCCTGTTCGCGCTTGAGCTGTTTCATGGACCGACTTTGGCATTCAAGGATCTGGCGCTGCAGTTGGCCGGGCATTTGTTCGAATATGTGCTGGCCAATCAGGACAAGCGCGTGCGGATCGTCGGCGCCACCTCCGGGGACACCGGCTCGGCCGCGATCGAGGCGATGGCCGGGCGCGACAAAATCGACATCACCATTCTGCACCCGGCCGGCAAAACCAGTGAGGTGCAGCGCCGGCAAATGACCACCGTGCGGGCAGCGAACGTGCTGAACGTGGCGGTTGAAGGTAATTTCGACGATTGCCAGGACCTGGTCAAAGCCATGTTCGCCGACACGGATTTCCGCACGGATATGGGCCTGTCCGCGGTCAATTCGATCAACTGGGCGCGGATTGCGGCGCAGATCCCGTATTACGTCTCGGCCGCGCTGGCGCTGGGCGCACCGGACCGGGAAGTCGCCGTCGCCGTGCCGACGGGTAATTTCGGCAATGTGCTGGCGGCCTGGGCGGCCTCCAAAATGGGCGTGCCGGTGGAAAAATTCATCGTCGCCAGCAATCGCAATGACATCCTGTTCCGCTTCCTCAGCGCCAACGACATGAGCGTGCGCGAGGTCACCCCCAGCTACTCGCCCTCGATGGATATTGGCGTGAGCTCCAATTTTGAGCGCCTGCTGTTCGAGTTTTTGGACCGGGACACCGATTACACCGCATCGACGCTGCGGGATTTCCGCACCACCGGGAAAATGCCGGTGCCGGACACAGTCTGGCACGCGGTCAAACGCCAATTCACCGGCTATCGTCTCGACGATGCGGGCACATTGACGGAAATCGCGAAATTCTACCGCGAGACCGGCTATCTCGCCGACCCGCACAGCGTCATCGGCCTGGCGGCGGCCCGCGAATGCGCGCCGGTCGGCATGCCGGTCATCGCCGTGGTCACGGCGCACCCGGCCAAATTCCCCGACGCCATGGAAAAAGCGGTGGGTTTCAGACCCGCTCTACCCGCACGGCTTGCCGACCTATATGAAAGAGAAGAGTTTCTGGTCCATGCCCCCAACGACCTCGCGCATATCGAAGGGCTGGTCCGGAATTTTGCCAATAGGAATGTGTAAATGAGCGAAGACGTTGCGATCACCACCCTGCCCTCCGGCCTGACCGTGCTTACCGAGCGGATGGAACGGGTGGAGACGGTCTCCTTCGGCGCCTATATCGGCGCCGGCACCCGCCATGAGACGGCGGCGGAAAACGGGGTTGCGCATTTTCTCGAACATATGGCCTTTAAAGGCACCGCCAACCGCTCTGCCGTGGATATTGCCGAGGCGATCGAGAATGTCGGCGGCCATATCAACGCCTATACCTCGCGCGAGCAGACCGCCTATTACGTCAAATTGCTGAAAGAGGACCTGGGCCTCGGCGTCGATATCATCGGCGATATCCTCTGCCATTCCAGCTTCGATTCCGATGAGCTGGAGCGCGAGCGCGGGGTGATTCTGCAGGAAATCGGCCAGGCGAACGACACGCCGGACGATATCGTGTTCGACCATTTCCAATCCGCCGCCTACCCTTCGCAGCCCATGGGCCGGCCGGTGCTGGGCACCGAGCAGATCATCCGCGGCATGAAGCGTGACGCGCTTCCCGGCTTCATGCGCCAGCATTATACGCCGGAAAACATGGTGGTCGCGGCCTGCGGCAATCTGCAGCACGACCAGGTGGTCGAGCTCGTGCAGCAGCATTTCGCCGATCTGCCGAAATCCGAACTCGAGCAGCCGATGCCCGCCGATTACACCGGCGGCGAGTTCCGTGAGGTCCGGGCGCTGGATCAGGCGCATATCGTCCTTGGCTTCTCCGCCCCGGGCTACGGCGAGCCGGATTATTACCCCTCCATGCTGCTCTCGACCCTGCTCGGCGGCGGCATGTCGTCCCGGCTGTTCCAGGAAATCCGGGAAAAGCGTGGGCTGGTTTACTCAATCTACAGCTTTACCGCACCGGCCGCCGATGGCGGGTTGTTCGGTATTTATGCCGGCACCGGCGAGTCCGAGGCCGCCGAGCTGATGCCGGTGACGCTGGAGGAGCTGGCCAAGGTGCAGCAGCACGTCACCGAAGCCGAGCTGAACCGCGCGCGGGCACAGCTGAAGGCCGGCCTGCTGATGTCGCTGGAATCCACCGGCAGCCGCTGCGAGCAGGTGGCGCGGCAATGGCAGATTTTCGGCCGCATCATCCCCGCCGCCGAGACGGTGGCCAAGATCGAGGCGGTGACGGAGGCCGATATCCGCGCGGTCGCCGCGAAGATTTTCCGCACAAGGCCGACATTGGCCACCCTCGGGCCCATCTCCCAGGTGCCGAAACTCTCCAATATCATCGACAGGCTGGCCGCATGAGCGCAGAGCGCGATGAGCTCCTGAACCAGGCTGAGGACTTGCTGCGGGCGGCAAAAGCCGCCGGCGCGGATGTGGCCGAAACCTCGATGAGCGTGGGGATGTCGATCTCCCTGCAGCGGCGCCTCGGCAAGATTGAGGAAACCGAGCGCGCCGAGGGGCGCGGGTTGGGATTGCGGGTCTTTATCGGCAAGCAGAACGCCAGCATCTCCGCCGGCTCCATCGACCCGGCCGCCTTTGCCCGGCTGGCCGAACAGGCGGTGTCGATGGCGAAAGTGGTGCCGGAAGATCTCTACGCCGAAATCCCCGACGCACCGCCGCCGATCGACGCCGCGTTT
>JAMFSE010000117.1 GCA_026225115.1 Rhodovastum atsumiense | reverse complement strand
GTTCCGGGGCGACGAACGTGCCGGTCTGGCCGACCTGATAGTCATTCGGGACGTAGCCGGCATCCACCGCCGCGCGCGAGGCGCCGACGGCGGCGCCCAGCTTGTCGGCCACGGGGTCGAGCAGCTTGGTGAAGTTCTCGCCGTTCTGCATGCCGCGGCCGCCGGAGACGATGATTTTAGCCGCGGTGAGTTCCGGGCGCTCGCTCTTGGAGAGTTCGGAGGAGATGTACTTTGACGTATCACCGGCGGCGACCGCGGCGATGTTTTCGATGCTGGCGGAGCCGCCCTCGGCCGGGACCGCGTCGAAGCTGGCGGCGCGGACCGTGATGAATTTTTTGGCGTCCGAGGATTTGACCGTGGCGAGCGCGTTGCCGGCATAGATCGGGCGGACGAAGGTGTCGGCGTCGACAACGTCGGAGATATCCGAGATCGGCTGGCTGTCGAGCAGTGCTGCAACGCGCGGCATGACGTTCTTGCCGACCGCGGTGGCGGCGGCGAGCACGTGGGAGTAATCGCCGGCGAGGGAGACGATCAAGGCGGCCAAAGGTTCGGCCAGCGCATGCGCGTAGGCCGGGCCGTCGGCGACCAGGACTTTGGTCACGCCGGCAACTTTGGCGGCGGCTTGCGCGGTGGCGCCAATGTTTTCGCCGGCGACCAGGCCGTGCACTTCGCCGAGCTTGGACGCGGCAGCGACGGCGCTGCGGGAGGGTTGCTTGATGCCGGTTGCATCATAGTCGAGGAGGACGAGAGAGGTCATGAGATCACCTTGGCTTCATTACGCAGTTTGTCGATGAGGGCGGCGACGTCCGCCACTTTGATGCCGGCTTTGCGCGAGGGCGGCTCGGACACTTTGATGGTGGTCAGGCGAGGTGCTGGGTCGACGCCGAGATCGGCCGGCTTGATGGTGTCGATGGTTTTTTTGCGGGCCTTCATGATGTTCGGCAGCGAGGCGTAGCGCGGCTCGTTCAGGCGCAGATCGGCGGTGACGATGGCGGGGAGTTTCAGCGCGATGGTCTCGAGGCCGCCGTCGACTTCGCGGGTGATGGTGGCGGTGCCGTCGGCGATTTCGATCTTGCTGGCGAAAGTGCCTTGCGGCCAGCCGAGGAGGGCGGCGAGCATCTGGCCGGTGGCGTTCATGTCGTCATCGATCGCCTGCTTGCCGAGGATGACAAGGTCGATGCCTTCCTTCTCGACGATTGCTTTAAGGATTTTGGCTACGGCCAAGGGTTCGAGGGCGACGTCGGTCTCGACCAGGATGCCGCGGTCGGCGCCCATGGCGAGCGCGGTGCGGATGGTCTCCTGGCAGGCGGCGATGCCGGCGGAGATGGCGATGATCTCGGTGGCGACGCCTTTTTCCTTCAGGCGGATGGCTTCTTCCGTGGCGATTTCATCGAACGGGTTCATCGACATTTTGACGCCGGCGGTTTCCACCGCGGAGCCGTCGGATTTGACGCGGACTTTGACGTTGTAATCGACGACACGTTTGACGGGGACGAGAAGCTTCATGAATTTACCCTAAAACTGATCTGAAACTGGTTTGGATGCCGGCAATAAGCATTGTGGGCTTTGAGACTCAAGAGATGGGCCGTATTTATTGAACCTAGAAAGCGGTTTTAACATGCATGCGCTGCAGGCGCTCGATGGCGTCTTCGATGTCGGGCAGCGCCGCGCAATAGCTGAAGCGGAAATAGTTGCTGCCGCCTTGGGCGTCGAAGTCGTGGCCGGGGGTAGCGGCGATGCCGGCTTCGTTCAGCAGGCGGTGGCAGAATGTCGTGCTGTCCGGGGCATGACCGGTGCTGTCCAGATAGACGTAGAAGGCGCCGTCCGGCGGGGCGAAATCGGGGAAACCGGCGGCGGGCAGGCCGGTCAGCAGCAGCTCGCGGGCGCGAGCGTAGCCGGCGCGGTTGGCTTGCAGTTCTTCATGGCAGTCGAAGGCGGCCTCGGCGGCGACCTGGCTGATATAGGAGGGGGAGACGAAGAAGTTCTGCGCCAGACGCTCCGTGACCCGGACCATGTCCTCGGGCAGCAGCATCCAGCCGACGCGCCAGCCGGTCATGGACAAATATTTGGAGAAGGAATTGATGACGATGGCGCTGGGGCTGAATTTTGCCGCGGTGGCGGCCGGTTTGCCGAAGGTAAGGCCGTGATAGATCTCGTCGGAGATGAGGCGGATGCCGGCGCTGTGGCAATATTCAGTGAGGGCCGCGAGGTCTTCCGGCGAGAGCATGGAGCCGGTGGGGTTGGCGGGGCTGGCGATGACCAGGCCGTCGGGCTGCGGGTCCAGGGCCTGCAGCATGGCGACCGTGGGCTGGAAGCCGGTTTCCGGGCCGCAGGGCAGCACCACCGGTTGCAGGCCAAGGGCGATCGCGATGTTGATGTAGGGCGGGTAATACGGGGCGGCCAGCGCGATGCGGTCGCCGGTGGTGAAGGCGGAGAGATAGGCCAGCGGAAATGCGCCGGAGGCGCCGAAGGTGACCGCGATGCGGGCTGGGTCGATAAACACGCCGTACCAATCCTGGTAATGCGCCGCGATGCGGGCCCTGAGACTGGCGCGGCCCAAAGCGTCGGTATAGCCGAGCACGTTGCCGGATTGCAGGGCGTCGGCGACGGCGCGTTTGGCGCCTTCGGGCAGGCCGGTGCCGGGTTGGCCGACTTCCATGCGCAGGATTTTAGGATCGGCCGGGGATAGAGCGGCGGCGCGGGCGTTTGCGGCCCGCATGACATCCATGACGTGGAAGGGCTGGACGGCGTTGCCGGCGCCGAGTTTCAGCATAAAAAAGCGACTTCTTTTTGTGAACAAAAAGAAGCAAAAAAACTTTTTGATTCTGGGCTTGGGGCGTTGGCGCCATCCGCGTCCATGACCCAGACTGCCAAAAGTTTTTTGGTTCTTTTTTTCAAAAAAGAACGCCTTTGCTACCTGCCACCCATTGCGAGGCCTTGGCCGCGGGGGTCGGCGCTGGCGGTGCAGCTGGCTTCGCCGCCCGGCACGCCGCCGGGGCAGGAGATGATGTTGGCGCGGCCGGGCTCCGGTACCTCGGTTGCGGTTTTGTTCAGCGCGTCGTTGAGGCCCTGGGCGGCGGCTTCGGGGGCTTCCTGCTGGCCGGTGCCGGTGACCGCGGCGCGGAAAACGCCGCCGTCGCTATAGGCGATGACGGCGCGCAGGAGGGGTGCCGGGACGGCGCTGGGCGAGGCGGCGAGCAGAACGCCGGTGCCGCGCGCGATGCGGCCGGTGCCGAAGAGGTTGTTCATTGTCACCACGCAGGCGACGACGCCGCCATTTTTGTCGAGCGCCATGAAGCCGGTTGAGGCGGGCAGGGTCTGGCCGTTGGCGGTGTCGTTAAAGGGCAGGCTGGCGGTCTGGTAGCGGCCGGCTTCGCCCGCGGTTGGGTGGACGAACCGGGGTATGGCGGCGTTCAGATCCGCGGCGGTGAGGCTGGCGCCGGCCTGGTTGGCGGCGGCGGCGAACTGGCCGGGGAAGCTACCCTGGTAGAAGCCTGGGACACCCTGGGTTCGCAGCAATTCGAAGGTTGCGGCCAAGTCCGGCTGGACCAGGTTATCGCCGGTGGCGAGCACGTTGCCGGAGGGGCCGGCGAATACCGAGGCGGCGGCCGGATCGGCGGTGAGGGCGTTGCCGACGACGGCGAGATCGGTCTCGAGCGCCGGTGAAACGGGCACGCCGCCGGCCAGTCTTTCGGCGGGAACGACGACGGATGAGAACGGCATGCTGCCGAAGCGGGCTTCCATTGCCAACAGGCCGCGGGCCATGGTGGGGACGGCTGCCGGGCGATCGCCGGCGTTGCTTGAAGACGCGCCGGGGGTGAACAGTAGCGCCACGGGCGGCTGGAAATGGCCTTTGGCGTCCGGCACTTTGATAATGCAGGCACCGCCGCCGCCGAGACCGGCGCGCGAGGGCAGCGTGACGCTGAGGGCGAAGCCTTCGGCCGCTGCGGCGTCGGCAGCGTTGCCGCCGGCATTGAGGATCTGCCGGGCGGCTACGACGGCCTGCGGCTCATCGGCCACGGCATAGCCGAAGGCGACGGGCGGAAGTGCTGCTTGTCCGAGGTCGGCATTGGGTCCGGAGCCGATAATCTTGCCGCAACCAAGCAGCGGCAGAAACGCAGCGATGGCGACGAAACGGTTAAACTGGCGGTGCAAGGTACTTTCCCCGGTCAAATCTGGCGCGCGGGGTTGCATAACGATGAAAGCCAAGCCGGGCAACTTTGCGAAATATTTAAGAATGATCAGCTATGCGCGGAGCTTCTAACCTGGGGTTTTGAAAAACGCCGAGGCGGCAGTCTTATGGGCGTCTTTTGCGGCAATTTTGGCCTTTACACGGGTGATTTCGGCCTCAAGATCGCCAATATAGGCGTTTAATTCGGCGATTCCGTAACTATCGAGCACGGGTGGAATCAGCAGGGTTTTGGCCGGTTTAGGAAGATCTTCCTCAGAATTTATCATCAGACTATCTTGACCGACGGGTAAGGCGGGTTCCATACCCCGGGCCTAGGTCCCAAATAACGAATATGGCCGCTGCGGGCGATCCGGCTTGTGGCGCAATAAGGTATTTTTTCATGTCGCTACCTCTGATGCCTAAAGCTACCGCAGTCTGGCTGATTGACAAGACCGCGCTGACTTTCGACCAGATTGCCGAGTTTTGCGGAATGCATCCGCTGGAAATTCAGGCGATTGCCGATGGCGAGGTCGCGCAGGGGATCAACGGCTATGATCCGGTGGCGAATAAGCAGATTACCGCCGAGGATATTGCGCGCTGTGAGGCTGACCCGGAGGCGCGGTTACGGCTGTTGCCGCCGGCCGATCCGCTTTCGAAGAAGACCAAGGGCGGGCGGTATACGCCGGTTGCCAAGCGCAATGACCGGCCGGATGCGATTGCGTTTTTGATCCGGAATTATCCGCATTTGACGGATGCGCAGATTATCAAGCTGCTGGGCACGACCAAGGACACCATTCAGAAGATCAAGACGCGGGCGCATTGGAATAGTTCCAATATCAAGCCGCGGGACCCGGTGATTCTGGGGCTTTGCAAGCAGTCGGATTTGAATGATGCGGTGCAGGCTGCGAATGACCGTCTTACTCGCGAAGGGATTACGCCCCCCGCCCCGCCCCTACCCAGCGAAGCCGCTTAGAAACCCCCTCTGGCGGCCATCTGAGGCGCCTGCGTCCGCTTCCGGTCCTCGCGTACATTAAGTACGCTCCGGTCCGGTTCTCCGCAGACGCCCCAGCTGACTCACCAGAGCGCGTTCCGCAGTGTGCTGGTTTAGGAAAGATGGATTGCCGCGCTTCGCTCGCAATGACGGTGGGGGAGCGGAGGGCTTTGTCAGAGTCAGAGCCCTTGGCCCAGATTCAAGAAGTTTTTTGGTTCTTTTTTTCAAAAAGAGCTGCTTGCCTTAATCTAGCTGCGGGTTGTTGAATCTGGGGTTGCGCCATTTGTTCAGGGCGCGGGTCAGGCTAGCGGCCAGGTCGCGTTTTTCGGCGTCGCCGAGTTGGCGGGCGATTTCGGTTTGCATGCCGCGGCTGGCGAGGAGGAGTTTTGGGACCGTGCCGGTGCGCTCTTCCAGGACGATGTTCAGCCAGTAGGGCGCCAAGGACAGGTTTTCCCTGCGGCCGTGGATATCGATGCGGGAGATGGAGAGCCGGCTGGCGGTGAGGCTGATGATTTCCACCGCGCGGGCAGCTCGGATGTTGAGCCAGAACAGAAAGAAGGCGAGCGCGATGTCGGCGCCGTTGAAGCCGACCACCGGCCAGGCGCCGAGCAGGGCCATCATGCTGGTGACGGTGAGGGAAGCCAGCAGCATGCAGCCGATGACGATGAACACGCCTTTGCGCGACAGGCTGCGGTGCGGGCGGACCGTCGCCTGAAAGATCGGCGTCCCGAAGTCTGATTCGAAATCCGGGAAGCTGGCGGCGTTGGCGTCCATGCGACATAGATCGCGACGGACAGCGGAACGGCAAGAGATAATTTTTATGACCCTGAAGACGGATGCGAAACCGGGCGCCAAGGCGAGGGCGCCGAAGCGGATGAAGCTGGCCGATGTCGGGCCGTTTTTGGCGGCGATCGCCGGCGGCAACGCCGATCCGCGCACGGAACTGGATTTCGAGACGCCGTTCATGCTGCTGGTGGCGGTGGTGCTGTCGGCACAGACGACGGATGTGGCTGTCAACAAGGTGACGAAGACCTTGTTTGCCGCGGCGCCTGATCCGGCGGCGATGGTGGCGCTGGGGGCGGCCGGGATCGGGCCGCATATAAGGTCCATCGGGCTGTGGCAGGCCAAGGCGAAGAATGTGGCGGCGCTTTCGCAGTTATTGATCGAGCGGCATGGCGGCGAGGTGCCGGGCGATCGCGAGGCGCTGGAAGCGCTGCCCGGGGTTGGCCGGAAGACGGCCAATGTGGTGCTGAACGAGATTTTCGGCCACGCCACCATGGCGGTGGACACGCATATTTTCCGGCTTGGCAACCGGACCGGGATTGCCCCCGGCGGCACGCCACGGGAGGTAGAAAACGGGCTGTTGAAGCGGGTGCCCAAGCATATGCTGAAGCCGGCGCACCTGTGGCTTATTTTACACGGTCGCTACATTTGTAAGGCCAGAACACCGGAATGTTGGCGTTGCGGGGCTGTTGCCTATTGCGTGTTCAGACCGAAAACATTAGCACCGCTTGCAACTACCGGCCCGAATCGGGCCAAAAAAAGACCCGTCGGCTAAACGCCAACGGGTCAAGTCAACAGGGAGGCTTCACGTCTGGGAGACGTTGGAACCGAAGTTCCAATCCGGTCTGGGAGGACCGGATGATGTTGGCTCTCACCAACACTGTTGTATATACGCCACATCGAAAATTTTTTAAGGGGTAAAAATAGCCCCCGGCATGAATTAATTGCATGCCTTTGGCGGCTGATCCTCAGAATCTGACGGGAATCCTTAGAATCCTTGCGAATTCCTCGAGGGCGATTGCCTCAGCTATTACGTTCCGAGATGCTTTTCACCAAAAAGTCACGAAAAACTGAAACGCGCTTCGAGTTCCGGAGCTCTTCCGGGTAGACGAAATACATATCCACATGCGGTTTCGCGAGACCGGGCAGCACCGCGACCAGGTTTCCGGGGTCGGTCATCAGATAATCGGGGATCGCGCCGAGGCCGATGCCGGCGCGGACCGCGCTTTGCATCGCCTGCAATGAATTGACTTCCAGTACGCCGCGCCTGGCGGTGCCGTCGCGGCGGCCGATCTCGGCCAGCCAGTTGACGTCTGGCACCGGCGGCTTGCGGTCGCCGAACAGGACCAGCTTGTGATTGTCGAGGTCTTCCACTTTTTCCGGCGTGCCGTGGACTTTCAGATAATCCGGCGCGCCCCAGACCTGCCAGCGGATTTCGCCGAGATGGCGCTGTACCAGATCCGGCTGGCGCGGCGGATGCATGCGGATTGCGACATCGGCCTCGCGCATCGCCAGATCAAGGTCGGTATCGTCCAGCAACAGGGAAAGCGTTACATCCGGATGCTGGGCCAGAAATGTTTTCAGGCGCGGCGCCAGCCAGGCGACGCCGAAGCTGTGGGTGGTGGTGACTTTCAGCCGCCCCGCCGGTTTCTCCTTGCTCTCTGTCAGCAGGGCCTCGGTCATGGCCAGCTTTGCGAAAACCTCGCGCACGGTGCGGTTCAGTGCCTCGCCCTGCTCGGTCAGGATCAGGCCGCGGGCGTGACGGTGAAACAGCGGCACCGAAAGCGCTTCCTCCAGCGCCGAAATCTGCCGCGAAACGGCGGATTGGCTAAGGTTCAGCGTGTCGCCGGCATGCGTGAAGCTGCCGGCCTCCGCTACCGCATGAAATACCCGCAGCTTATCCCAATCCATTTTTTGTCCGGTCATAGGTCAAACATTATGGCCTGCCGCCGCGTCGCGCAACGAATGATTGAAAAAATCTTGCGAAGACGTTGCGATTCAAGCCGTGACTTCATCCACGAATAGCGGGATCTCGGCAAGGAATTTCTCGGCCTCCAGCGCCGCCATGCAGCCGGTGCCGGCCGCGGTTACCGCTTGGCGGAAGGTTTTGTCCTGCACGTCCCCGGCGGCGAACACGCCGGGTACCGAGGTTTCCGTGGTGCCGGGGCGGGTGATGATATAGCCCTCGGAATCGGTCTTCACCTGGCCGTCGAACATCGCCGTGGTCGGACTGTGGCCGATGGCGATGAAAACGCCGTCCACCGAGAGTTGGCTGAGTTCGCCGGTTTTGACGTTTCGCAAGGTGGCGCCGGTCACGACGGCGGGGCTATCGGTGCCGGTGATTTCGTCGACCGCGTGATCCCAGATGACGCTGATTTTTGGGTTGGCGAACAGCCGGTCCTGAAGGATTTTCTCGGCGCGGAATTTATCCCGCCGGTGTACCAGCGTTACGTGGCTGGCGTGATGGGTGAGGTACAAAGCTTCTTCCACCGCGGTGTTGCCGCCGCCGACCACCGCAACTTGTTTGCCACGATAGAAAAAACCGTCGCAGGTGGCGCAGGCGGAAACGCCGCCGCCGGAATATTTCTGTTCGGAGGGCAGGCCGAGCCAGCGGGCCTGTGCGCCGGTGGCGATAATGATCGTGTCGGCGATGAACAGATCGCCGGAATCGGCCCAGGCTTTGAAGGGGCGGGACGAAAAATCCACCTTGGTGATCAGGTCATAGATTATTTTTGTGCCGACATGCTCGGCCTGTTTGGCCATCTGCTCCATCAGCCAGGGACCCTGGATGGTGTCTGCAAAGCCGGGGTAGTTCTCGACATCGGTGGTGATGGTGAGCTGGCCGCCGGGTTGCAGCCCGGCGACCATGATAGGTTGCAAATTGGCGCGCGCGGCATAAATCGCGGCGGTGTAGCCCGCCGGCCCGGCGCCGATAATCAGAACCCGGGTCTTTTGTGTCTCAGCCATGAAAGCAGATTCCGTTCTTCATCTGATTGCAACATATCCGGGCATTTGGCGCGCATACAAGGTGGAAACCCTTGGGCGGCGCCTGCCCCGGCGATTGATCAATAGAGATGAGTAATTATATTGCGCAAATCAACGGGGGCGTCTTGAATACCGGCATGACTCAACGCGAAGCCGACCCCGCCCCGCTGGACGAAATCGATCGCCGGATCCTTGCCGAATTGCAGCAGGATGGCCGCATGACCAATGTGGAGCTGGCAAAACGCGCCGGCATTTCGCCGCCGCCTTGTCTGCGGCGGGTGCGAAGGCTGGAGGAGGCCGGATATATTCAGGGCTACCATGCGCAGCTCGGGGCCCAGAAGCTGGGCTGGCAGATCGCTTTTTTTGCCATCGTTGGGTTGGAGAGCCAGAAGCAAGGGGTGCTGGATGGTTTCGAGGCGCTGGTGGCGAATTGGCCGGAAGTGCGCGAGTGCCATATGATCCGCGGCGGCGGCGATTTTTTGCTGAAACTGGTGGCGCGCGACGCCGCCCATGAAAACCAGCTGACCGCGCGGCTGACCGGGATCGCGAACGTCGCCAAGGTGCAGACGCTGCAGACCATCCGAAGCAGCCGCACGTTGCCGGGCGTGCCGATTGAACGCGTAGGCCCGGCGGAGCGGCCCGCAGCGGTGATGAATGAACGCAAGCATGGCTGAGTCGATGACGGCTGAGATGCATTTTGATCGGGCAACGATCTGGATTATCGCCGCTGCTTTTGTGACCGATCTTTTGTGCCGATTTTTCCCGGCGCAATTGCCCTGGTTTTTCCCGTTCATTTTCAATGCGCCGGTTTTTCTTGGCTGCTGGTTTACTTTGCTTTGGTATTTCCGCGGGCTGCGGCGCACGGCCAAGGAGAACCGGCCGAGCCGGGTGCGGCAAGGGTTTTTTCTGGTCGGCGTGCTGTCGATTTATTTCGTGCTGCAGACGCGGTTTGAATATTTCTCGCAGCATCTGTTTTCGTTGAACCGTACCCAGGCCGTAACCATCAGCATGGCGGCGCCGTTTTGCATCGGCATTGCCTGGATGCAGGATGTGCTGGCGCTTGGCGTGCCGGCCTGGGTGCTGGCCGCCTGCCGCAGCGAGGCGATGCGCAAATTCGGGCGCGTGGCTTTTCATCCGATTCTGGCGATGCTGCTGTTTCTGCTGACCTCGGATATCTGGCTGATCCCGTCGGTGCATTTCGCCGCCATGATCAATCCGGCGCTGTACGCGTTCATGAATCTCTCATGCCTGGCCGGGGGGTTGATCTTCTGGCTGGTGGTGCTGGATCCGCGGCCAAAACCGTTCAGCCGGCTGTCGTTCATTACGCGCGCGGGGATTGGCTTTCTGGTGATGTTTCCGCAAATCGCCGTCAGCTCCTACATCGCGCTGACGACGCAGGATCTGTATTCGTTCTACACGTTATGCGGGCGGATTTTTCCGGCGATGAGCCCGGCTTACGATCAGATGCTGGGGGGGATGATCCAGTGGATTCCGCCGGGGATGATGAATACCGCGGCGCTGATGCTGGCGCTGAATGCGATGCGGTTGAGCGATTTGAAAACCGATAAGGAACTGGTGGCGCCGCCGGGGGCGAAGGTTTACGAAGCGAAATGGACGGGAAGGTGAAGGAAGCGGTCGCTTTTAAAAAAGCTCTGTATAAACTTCTAGGGCTCATGGTATCGATATGAACATCGAAGGTTATGAATTCACCTTAATTGGAGAAATCGCACCGATCCGTCTGCAGGATGGTGCCATCCAATCTTTCATGCCCCAATGCCGTTATCTTAACGCTGCTTCGGTACCACTCAACCGCTATGGCAGTGGGCCATTCTGTAAGTTTGTGATTCCACGTACCCATCGAGTCTCTGGCGTTTATCTGATGGTTTCTGCCGGTCGCGTCCGATATGCGGGCGAGTGCGCAAATCTCTCCGATCGTTTCAATATGGGCTACGGTAACATTCACCGAAGAACTGCTTCGTGGGCGGCCAAGAAACGAATTGCCGCGTGAATGCCCTTGTCTATTCGGCGGTCGCCGCCGGCACGCGCTTGGATCTTTGGTTTCACCAAACCCTCGCTTACAAAGTTTTGGAGACTGAGTTGCGGTTGAAACTCAAGGCTGACTGGAACCGCATCTAGCGTAGGCTGCAATGCGTCAGCAATCACCGCCAAATTGACTGGAAGAAAAATTCCATTTGGTTCTTTGGGTTGCACGAAAGATGGATTGCCACGCTACGCTCGCAATGACGGTGGAGATAGGCCTGTGACGCGCTGCTGTGGCCCGTGGTCCGGCAAAAGATTTTCTAGGGAGTAAGGCGTGGATGGCGGGTCAAGCCCGGCCATGACGGTGGTAGAGAGATGGCTAACGTTTGAGACGGGATGTCGCCGGTGGCACTGTCCCCGATTCAAAGAAGTCTTTTTGGTTCTTTTTCTTCAGAAAAAGAACTGCTTCCTCACTTTGGCTGTTGTTGCGTGATGCAGTGGATGTTGCCGCCGCCGAGTAGGATTTCTCGGCCGGGGATCATGATGATTTCTCGGTCGGGGAAGAGGCGGGATAGGGCTGCGCGCGCGGGTTCGTCCGTTTCCGTGCCGAAGCTGGGGGCGATGATGGCGCCGTTGGCGATGTAGAAATTTACGTAGGAGCCGGCGAGGCGGATTCCGGGTTCGCGGCGGGTGCGTTTGTCGCCGGCGTCCAGGCCGGCGATTTCTTCCGCCGTGTAGGGCATGGGGATGTGTTCTACCCGGATGGGGCGGCCGGCGGCGTCGCGCGCGGCAGCCAGGCGGGCTTTGGCGTTGCGGCTGACGGCGTAATGCGGGTCGGTTGGGTCGTCGCACCAGCTGAGCAGGACGACACCTGGTTTTACGAAGCAGGCGAGGTTGTCGATATGGCCGCCGGTTTCGTCATCGGGCACGCCTTCGTTGAGCCAGATTATTTTTTTGGCGCCGAGGTAATCGCGGAGGGTTGCTTCCATGGTCTCAAGGGTGGCGCCGGGGTTGCGGTTGAGGTCGAGCAGACAGGCGCTGGTGGTGAGCACCGTGCCTTCGCCGTCGACATGGATGGCGCCGCCTTCCAAGGTGATGGGGGCAAGGTAGGCTGGGATGCGTTCGGCAGCCAGGATCTTTGCGGCGATCTGGTCGTCCAGGTCCCAGGGAAAGTACAGGCCGCCTTCGAGGCCGCCCCAGGCGTTGAATTGCCAATCGGCGCCGCGGCGTTCGTGGTTGGGGCTGAGCAGGCAGCTGATCGACGGCATGAGCGTGCAGGCCGCCATTCCGCATCGCATGAGCTACCAGGCGGTTTGGGATATGGTGGTGAGCAATACGGAGCGGGAACTCGGCCTGCCGCCCGGCGGGTTGGTGGGTTAAGCTGCCTCCTCCATCGCGTAGCGCCGGCAATGGTTGAGGTAGGCGGCCTCATGGGCTGAGACCAGGTCGACAACGCTGTTCCAGAGCCAGCTTGGCGCGTCGAGCGATTTTGAGCGGTTGCGCTGCAGTTCCGTCATCCAGTGTTTGCGCTCCGTGGCGCTGAGCTGGCGGGCATGGGCGCGGCCGACGACGCGGGCCAGGAATTCGGCCATTTCCATCGCTTCCGGGCGGGTGAGCGCATCTATTTCGAGCTTCAGATCCTGCGGGAGCAATTCGCGGATGAAGACCGGCTTTTGCAGCAGGCGCTCGGCCAGCATGCGGCCGCCCAGATACGGCGATAGATGGCGGGCGCCGCAGACCACCCGCTCGGCGTTATCCGCCGGCATTTCCGCGGCCTCATTATGCGGCGCCGCGGCGGTGACGGCTTCCTTGATGTCGATGAGGCAGTGCCGTTCGCGCTTGCCGGTATCGACCGCGACCAGGACCGCGAAGCGCAGAAGGCCGAGCGAGCTGCAGCCCTTGCGCCAATAGGCGGCGTCGAGCACGCGAACCGGCGCGTCGTCATCTCGGGAGCGCAAGGCGGTGACCAGCCGGCGGGCGTTTTCCTGGTCGAACAAATTGGCGATTGCGTTGCGTTCAGAGTCTTTCAGCGGCCAGAAGCGCTTGCCGAGCGGGATTTCCGGCGCGGTGCCCTGAATGCGCTCATCCGCCAGATGCTTCCAGGACCGGCGTTCGGCCTTTGCCATCAGGGTTCGGACGATTTTGGGCATGTCGTCCACGGTATCGTGGCCCTTCGCCGTTGGGGCAAAGGCCTGTTCATAGCCGCCGACCATCCGTTCGATGATATGCGCGGTTGTCACCCCGGGCAGATCCGAGCCGCGGGCGGCCATCGCCAGAGAAAGTGCAAGGCGGATGAGGTCATGCACCGGGTTGCCGATGACGGTTTGATCGAGATCGCGGATCTGAATGGCAAGGCTGCCGTCCGCGTTGGCGATGGGCCCGAGATTTCCGACATGGCAATCGCCGCAGATCCATGCGGAGGGTCCATCCGGCAAGGCGCCGCGATTGGAATCTTCCAGCCATTGATAGAATCGCACGGTGCTGCCGCGGACATAGGCGTGGGCGGAGGCCGCCATTTTGCGGTTGCGTTCGGCTGTTAGTTCGACGGTCCGCCGGTCCGGCGGCGTGCTTTGTCGGGTGCTCATGAAATCAACAACGGCATCGGGTCGAATCCCTTTTTTATCGTGCTCCTTCACCAATTAGGGGTGAGGCAGCGGGAATATCAGACCGCAACGCGCATAAAATGGGCTTAAGTTGTTGAAGCGGCTGGATATCAGGGATTTAATTGCCGGCTCACCGCAGCGCACAAAAAACCGCCTGGCAGCTTGCGGCTGAGGCGGCTCATTGGTGGCGGCGAGGCTGTCTGGGGTGGTTGCAGGAGGATTACCCTGCAACCGGCCCCAGGCGAATCAAAGTGCGGCTTCCGCTTTTTCGTTGGTGCGGATGCGGATGACTTCTTCGATGTTGTAGATGAAGATTTTGCCGTCGCCGATGCGGCCGGTGCGGGCAGCAGCCGAAATGGCTTCAACGGCGCGTTCGACCATGTTGTCCTCGCAGACGACTTCGATTTTGGCTTTCGCCACGAAATCGACCACGTATTCCGGGCCGCGGTGCAGTTCGGAATGGCCCTTCTGGCGGCCGAAGCCTTTGACTTCGGAGACCGTGATGCCGTCGACGCCGACTTCCTGGAGTGCGTCCTTAACTTCGTCGAGTTTGAAAGGCTTGATAATCGCTTCAATTTTTTTCATGTGTGATGCGCGCCTGTTGCCGGCACGCCCCTCCATAGTCGTTTTGTGTGACTGCGCTCATCGCGCGTCAGCCAAATGGCTGGCGGCAGGAGAGTTGCCACGCGTGGCGGCGCCGTACAAATGCGATGATTGCAGGACTGTCAGGCGTTAGATGCTGTGCATAACAAATGGTTAAGAAAACATTTATACTGCGATGCAATATTATTGCAATGCAACAACGTCTCCGGCGCTGGTGGCAACCGTAATGGAATTGTCATTCATGACCGGCGATGTGACGATTGGCTTTGTTGTATACAGCCAGCGGATTTTACCAGATGCGGCATCGAAGGCGCCAATCTGATGGTCATCAATCTTTAACACAATCGCATTTGTGTGCGGCCAGAAAATGGGTTGTGAAAATGGTGTGCCGCCGAGTTCCGTTTGCCAAATCAGTGTGCCGGTTTGCGCATCGAGGCCGAGCAATTCTCCGGCGCGATTTGCAACGATTATTAGCGCGCCCGCGACGACCGGGGAGTAATCCGAATAGCCGTGCATGCCGTATTGCCAGCGCCGTTGGCCGGATTTTATATTTAATGCATAAACGGAACGGTCTGCCGATGTCAGATAGGCACAGCCGGCCCGGGATGTTGCGGCCGTGTTTATTGCGCCGGCGATGAAACTCCAGAGCGATTTTCCGCTGGCCAGATCGAAGCCGCCGATGTTTCCGCCCTGATCGCCTATGACGACAATGCCGTCATCGAGCAGTGGCGTTGCGGTGAATATATAGCCGTTTGTGGCGGTCCATTTTACGGCGCCGGTTTTTGCATCGAGGGCGTAGAGATTGTGATCGCCCGAGCCGAACACGACGCGGTTGTCGGCCACCACTGGGGTTGTCAGCGCGGCGCCGTTGCCCGGGAATTGCCAGAGGCGTCTGCTGGGTGCGGCGCCATTGGGCGCAAAGGCGTAGAGGCTGTGGCCGTCGCTTTGGGCGAAGAGCAAATTGCCGCTCAGGATCGAGGCTTGGCTGCACATGCATTCGGGTGGGTTTTTGCGGATGTACTGCCAGATCGGCGCGCCGGTTTTGGCATCGATCGCGCGCAGGAAATGGGTGCTGCCGATGTCAGAGGCGACGAAGACCTGGTCACCGCCGATGGTGGGGGGGATCACGATGGCGCCGTTGGCGTCGTAGCGCCATAGGATTTTGCCGGAAACGGCGTCGAGGGCGAAGAGGTTGGGCCCGTCGGCTTGCGTGCTCGTGAGGCTGATCCGTCCGTTGGATGTTTGCGGGGAGTTATAGATCGGGACGTGCAGCGATGTGGACCAGGCAATTTTCGGCGGCGGTGCTGCGTGGGCGATGCCGCAGGTGATGAGAAATAGGGTTAGAATCAGGCGGCTCATTTTGAACCTCGTAGAAGGCAGGCTGTGCCGTTTTGGCACAACATTCCCATGCGTCAAGGTTTGGGGCTGGAAAGTCGGCCGGGGCTGGCCGACAGCGGCATATCCGGTTTGGAGCTAACGGGGCGGCATAGGTAAATCGCGACCAATGATTGGGAGGGTTCAGGTCAGGGCGAAACGGCAAATGCGGCGCTGTTGTCGCCAAATTTAAGCGCGCCGGCAGACACAAACCGAAACCCGGTATAGCCGTCGCTCACGATAGTCTCACATCTGTCGATGTAGCGGTCGAAGCCGCCGATATACATCATGAACACGCGCGGCTTCCCCGGCACATTGGCGCCCATATACCAGCTATCGGCCTTGGTATAGAGCGTTTTGGCGGCTATCGCGGCGACTTCATGCGCCCACGCAACCTGTGCTTCCGCTTCCGCATCGACGCGAACGAGACCATTCCTTTCCATATGGCTGATACAATCGATGATCCACTCGACATGGTGTTCGATCGCCTGCAGCATGTTGGTCAGGACCGAGGGACTTGAAGGGCCATTGACCGTGAACAGGTTCGGAAAGCCCGAGATCATCAGCCCCAGATAGCTTTGCGGGCCGTGTTGCCATTCATCCCTGAGCTTGCGCCCGTTTAGTCCGGTGATGTTGAGCGCGAGCAGCGGTCCGGTGACGGCATCGAAACCGGTCGCGAACACGATCAGGTCGAAAGGATATTCTTTCTCCGTCGTTTTGATGCCGGCTTCAGTGATGCGCTCAATTGGCGTCTCGCGGATATCCACAATCGCGACATTGTCGCGATTGAAGGTCGCATAATAACCGGTGTCGAGACATAGCCGCTTGGTGCCTAAGGGATAGCTGCGCGGCATCAACTTCTCGGCGATCACCGGATCGGTGACGACGGCGCGGATTTTGTCGTGAACGAATGCGGCCGCTGCGGCGTTCGATTCCTCATTGCTCGAGATGTCGTTGAACACGCCCTGCAGGCTGAACGTGCCGAATTTCCACGCTGCTTCAAAGCCGGCGCGCCGTTCCTCCTCAGTAACCGCCATCGCGGATAATCCGGTCGCGATACGCTGGGGCACGCCGCCTTTGGTCCGGCGAAGCTGTTTGCAATGTTCCACATAAGCGGCACGCACTTGCGCCTCATAATCCGGATCGGTAGGGCCGTTATGTGCTGGCACACTGAAATTGGGCGTTCGCTGGAACACGGTTAAATGCGCGGCCTGCTCCGCCAGGATCGGGATTGACTGGATTCCCGAAGATCCGGTGCCGATCACGGCGACCCGCTTGCCCGTCACCTCGACCGGTTCGCGCGGCCATGATCCGGTCTGCACCCAGTTGCCGCGGAAGTTTTCCAGCCCCGGAATTTCCGGCGCTTTCGGCAACGAGAGGCTGCCGACCGCGATCAGCAGATAGCGGCACCGCAGTTCATCGCCGCGATCGGTCCGCACCTGCCAGGCATTTGCGGCCTCGTCGAATGTTGCCGCGATGACCCGCGTTTCGAAGGCGATATCGCGGCGCAGATCAAAGCGGTCGGCGACATGGTTCACATATTGCAGGATCTCAGGCTGCGTCGCGAAGCGCTCGCTCCAGCGCCATTCCTGCAGCAGTTCCGGCGAGAAGGAGTAAGTATAATCCAGACTCTCGACATCGCAGCGCGCGCCTGGATACCGGTTCCAGAACCAGGTGCCTCCAACTTCCGGAGCCGCTTCGAAACCAAAAGCTGTAAGCCCAAGCTGCCGAAGCTTGTAATGCGCATAGAGCCCGGCAAAGCC
>JAMFSE010000116.1 GCA_026225115.1 Rhodovastum atsumiense | reverse complement strand
GCAGCTGCAGAACATCGTGCAGGATGACCAGGACAAGCTATTTGACAACCAGATCACCGCCCCCGCATCGGCGCCTTAATTTCGCAAAAATGCGGCAAAGCCCGATTCATCACACAGCCAGACAAGGATAACCATGCGTACCCAACTTCGCAGAATTCTGCGGCCGCTTCTCCTGACCGCCGCCATTTCCCTCGGCCTGGCAACAGGCTTCGATGCGCGGATTCCCGCCCAGGCTGCAAATCCCCCAGCTGCCGCGGCGGCCAGCAACGGGCCCGCCATCGATGGTTTCCGCACCGCCAAATTCGGCATGAGCGAGGCCCAGGTCCGCAGCGCCGCTTCGGCCGATTTCAAGCTCCCCGCGGCATCGATCACCGCCACCCAAAACCAGCTGCAACGCACCAGCGTGCTCAGCGTGCAGGTTCCGAACCTGGTGCCGCAGGGCGGCATCGCCACCGTCTCCTATGTCTTCGGCTATCAAAGCCACAAACTGATTCAGGTGAATATCATATGGTCGCCCGAAATCGACCCAAAAACCACGCCGACCATGCTCTACCAGAACGGCGAGACCCTGCAGCAATATTTCGCCGGTGAAGGCTTTCCGGCCAACCGCAGCACCGGCAACATCGCCACCCCGAACGGGGTGCTGCTGTTCCGCGCCACCGACAGCACCGGCAACGCCGTATTGCTGATCCTCTCCGGAACGCTCACGAAAAACCAGAAGGACAATACCACCGCACTCAACCCAACCACGCTGACGCTGGCCTATGCCGCCGACGCGATGCATCCGGATGTATTCCAACTCACCAAAGGCTCATTCTAACCGCGGCGCTTTGCGCATGCCGCGCCATCGCCTGCGTTTCCTGGCGTTTGCGATGGCGCTTGTCCTGCTTGGCCCGGCGCCGATCCTGGCGCAGAGCACGTACAATGCTGCTCCGCAAGCGGGGGGCATCACGCTGCCCGGCACATCCGGCCAGGCCTGCGTGCAGGTCAACGTCAAAGGTGAAAAACCCTCAGCCTATAATTGCCTCAACCAGCAACTGCAGCAGGAGGTGGAGGGCGCAGGCCACGCCGAGCCCGGCGCGCCGCTCACCGCAACCTCCCCCTCCAACGAAGTCGGCACCTTCAACCGCCAGGGCGTATCCGAACAATACGGCCAGAATTTCGGCAAATCGGTCATTCCCTACCGGCCGCCGCCGCCGGTTTTCAGCAGCGGCCTTGGCCACTGACAACGCATTCGTTCAGCCTCATCGTCTGCACCCGCGGCCGGCCGGTTCTGCTGGAGCGATTGCTGCGCGGCATCGCATCGCTGCGCTATCCGTTATTTGAACTCATCGTCGTTTTCGATCCTGGCGACCCCGCCACCGCGCAATGCCTGGCGCGCCACGCGATTGGTGCAAAACTCGGCCATTGCGCCGCCGCCAATCTGGCTGCCGCCCGCAATATCGGATTATCTCTGGCCGCAGGCGACATCGCCGCCTTCATCGACGATGATTCCGTGCCGGAACCCGATTGGCTGGACCAGTTAAATCTTGGTTTCGCGCAGCCCGGAACAACCGCCGCAGGCGGCGCGATCCGAGCGCAAAACGGTATCGCATTTCAATCCCGCATCGTGCTCATCGACGCATACGGTGCCGATCATCACCGCGAACAATTGCCACCTTCCCTGCCTGCCGGATTTTTCCCCGGTCTCACCGGAACCAATTTCGCCGTCCACCGCACAGCCGCTCTGGCAATCGGTGGCTTTGACGAGAATTTCTCTTATTTCCTGGAAGAGACGGATTTTCTGCGGCGCCTGGGCGATGACGGTGGAATCCGCTTGATCGAAGCGGCGGAGGTGCATCACGGCCTGGCCGGCGGCGGCATGCGCACGCAGGGTGGCGCGCCGAACGCCGTGCAGACAATCGCCCGCTCCAAAGCATATTTTTGCCACGTCAATCGCCGCCCTGGGACGAAATTCTCCGATATCAATTCCGCATTGAAGCGCTTCCTCGCCGGCAAATACTGGCTGATCGCGTCATCGTTGCTCACCGCCCGGCTCAACATCGGCAGCGCTTCCCGGCTTTTCCGGGAGTTGCACAGCGGAATTCGCGAGGGGGAGGCATTGGCGAAAGGGCCAAGATCACTGGCGGATTTCGCCGCACCGCCGCCGTTCAGCCGCCAGCCCCGGCAATCGCCCCGCCACCGCCTTTGCATTTTGATGAAGACGCGGCCCCGGAAATCTCCGCAATGGGAACGCATCCGCGAACTTGCCCGCTCCAATTACGAGGTCACAATCATCTGGTTCGGCGCCGGCCTTCTCCCCGCGGTCCATTTCGCCGATGGCGTCTGGCAACACCGGCTCTCCGCTGGCACCCGCCTGCCCTGGCGCACCGCATCCGCAATCGCCGCCGAATTGGACAGAATCTCTGACCGGCGAAAATTCGAAAACATCCATGTGGCGTCACGCGATCCGGCATTGCAAAAGGCAGCGGCCGCAAGCGGCCTCGCGCCGTTTACCCCTCCGTCCGTCCCGGCTTCACCAGATTTTCCAGAATAACCGTAACCTGTTCAAAATGATTCTCCCAGCGCGGCGCCGCCCAGC
The DNA here is from genome assembly GCA_026225115.1 of Rhodovastum atsumiense. Lineage (GTDB taxonomy): Bacteria > Pseudomonadota > Alphaproteobacteria > Acetobacterales > Acetobacteraceae > Acidocella > Acidocella atsumiense_A. Next base: position 5,383 of record JAMFSE010000116.1, on the reverse strand, counting down.
CGCGCATCCGCTCACATTGCATTTGCCGGCGCGGTGAGGCGGGCTGCGCATAATCCAGAATCGTCTGGCGCCAGGCCAGACCATCCAAGGGATCGAGATATTCCGGCACCCCGCCGCCGATTTCCCGCAAAGCCGGCAAATCGCTGCAAATGACCGGCGTTCCCAAACCAAGCGCCTCGGCAACCGGCAAACCGTAACCTTCGGCAAAAGACGGCAGTAAGACCGCTCGCGCCCCCTGTATCAACCGCACGATCTCATCATCGCGCAGCTGCCGCCGTTCCTCGACGAGATCCGTAATCGCCTCGCAGCGGTCGAGCATATCCAGCACCTGCTCATTCTCCCACCCCCGCCTGCCGGCGATCATCAACCGCGGCGCGTCCCCCTCCGCCGCCAGAACCCGCCAGAGGTTCAGCAGCAGCAAATGGTTCTTGCGCGGCTCAATCGTCGCCAGAATCAGGAAATAGGGAATCCCGACGCTGCGATCATCAGACGGCGCGCCCGTTGCCAGGAATGCCGGCGGAATGCCAAGCCTCAAAACATGGACCGGCCGTCTTTGCTGATCTATCAGATTATCGAAAAATGCGTCTCGCGTGGCGGCCGAATTGACCAGCACCGCATCCGCCAATGCCGCGACCGTATCCATGCGCTGCCGATGCAGCCGCGCCTGCCCCGGCCGCGTGTATTCCGGATGCGTGATCGGAATAAGATCATGCACGAAGAAAACCAGCCGCGCCCCGCTCTGCTGTCTGAATTTCGCAATCGCGTCGGGCGAAGTAAGATTCTCGTGCGACAGGTTCAAATAAACGGAATTATCCACCCGGCTCCAAACTCGTCTCGTAATCAGGGCGCGCACGGATTGTGCCAACAGAATCAGATACATCCCGGCCATGCCTGCGATTGATTTCAAATGGCCCGCGCGGCCAACGCCGCTCCAGCCATAATCGAGCGTCGCGATATAGGCCGACGCAAAATGATAGGGCAGCAGATGCAGCCCGCCGCAAAAACCCGCGACGAAGCGCGTGCCATCGGCGCTGCCAAATCGCTTCGCATAGGCCAGTTCCACCCGCTCAATGCCGCTTGGCGTTCTTCTGCGGCCGGCCGTCAACAATCTCGAAATGTCGAGATAAATCCGAACCCCATTCTGAGTTGAATCCATCAGCGATCGGGCCACTCTACGTTGGAACGCATTCTATACCTTCGGGGCTCAGTTTTGCCTGGGGAGAGGCTGTTCTTGTAGAATTTGTCTGCCCCATAAGTCTACCGGCGCTTCAGACTTCCCCGGCAATAATGACAGTTTTGTGCACATGACCCTAATTGCTTGACGCGTGTAACTGCTTCATGTCAAAGAATTTTAAGACTTTGTTTATTTCGGCGGAACCGGCTCACCAACTCGAAGTTATTTTTTCTAACAACTTCCGAACCGGGAGGAATTTCATGTCTTGCTGGTAAAGACAGCCAAAGTTTCAGGTGTTGCTTTGTTTGCACCATGTTGTTCGAGGGTGGTGTTGGATTAAAATGTTTGGAACATTTGGTGAGACCTTTGCGGAAAACCGGAAGTTTTTCTTCAGGTATACCTGGCCGCTGAAGCTCGCCGCCACCAGGGCGGCCCGGCAATTAAAACATGTTTTCGGCAAACCCCACGGCAAGAAAATCGGCTCCGTCATCGCGGTCGTCCCCTATTATGGCGACCATCAAATGCTGTCCTGGTTTTTAACCTATTACCGGAAACTCGGCATCAAGCTGTTTGTTTTTCTGGATATTTCGGTCGAGCGGGATTTGCCTGGCCGGCTCGACGACGCCGGTGATTGCGCGGTCTGGCAAACCAAGGGGTTCATGCATCCCGGCAAGACCATCGACGCGCTGAACTTCCTGCGGCATCGCTACGCCCGCCAGAAATGGTGTCTGTCGGTCGAACCCTATGATTTTCTAGTTTTCCCCAAAAGTGAAACGCGTCATATCCGCGACCTCACGGATTTCCTGGAAAGCGAACAGCGCAAGCATGCCTTCGCCATCGTGGTCGACGCCTATGGCGACGGCCCCGCCTCGGAAATGCAGCTTTCCGATACGGTCTCGCCGTTCGAGCAGCTGCCCTATTTCGACCGCTTCGGCTACCAGACTGCGGCCGCCGAACCGCTCAGCGTCATTCCCATTCTCGGCGGCGTGCAGCGCCGCTATCTGTATGGCGACGAACCGCAACGCGCCCCAGCACTCAACCGGATTCCGCTGATCAAGTTGAACTGGGACTGCTATTATCTGGCGTCGACGCGCATGGCCGTCCCGGCACTCCTGAATACACCGCATTCCGCTTGGCATTCCACCACCACAACCTGCCTGCTGCGCTACGCGCTTCTGGGAAGCGAAATGCCGCTCCACATCGCCAAGCAGGCGGAACCGGCACAGCTCTACCCGGATAACGTCACCCCGTTATTCGCGGGCAGCGAGGCCATGACCTTCGCCGCGCTAAAAAACCAGGGCAGCCAAAAATTTCACAGCAGCGCCGATCTGCTCGAATGCGGGCTGCTGAACAACGGCCAGTGGTTCTGATATGACGCTGAAAATCACCTTCATCATCATCGCGCATCAGAATCCCAAAATCGTCATGCGGCTGGTGAATGCGCTGACCAAGGCCGGTCACACGGTCGCCTTGCATTACGACAGAAAAGCCGATCCGGACGATTTTCGCACATTGGAACAGGCGTTCCATAACGACCCCGCCGTCCGCCTGGCCAAGCGCGTCAAGGTGCATTGGGGCCAATGGTCCATTTGCGAAGCCACGCTCAATTGCATCGACCAGATCGAAGCAGCCGGCTGGGAGCCGGATTACGTCTATTACGCCAGCGCTTCCGACTATCCGATCCGCAGCTCGGACGAGCTGGTCGCGTTTCTCACCCGTAACAACGGCAAGGAATTCATCGAGGGCGTGCCGTCGGACAAGCAACGCTGGGTCAAGGGCGGCCCGCAGGAGGAACGCTACCAGTATTATTTCTGGTTCAATTGGCGCGACCAGTATTCGCTGGCCAGTTTTTCCCTGGACATGCAGAAAAAACTGGGCATGAAGCGCAAATTCGTCTTGGGGCTGGAACCCCATATGGGTTCGCAATGGTGGGTCCTGACCTGGAAGACCCTGCGCCGCGTGATGGAGCTTGCGAACCGGCCCGGCGTCCGCCGGTTCTTCAAATCGACGCTGATTCCCGACGAATTATTCTTCCAGACCCTGGTCTGCAATCTGGTACCGGCCTCGCGCATCATCGCCCGTCCGCTCACCCTCTACCAATTCACCGATTACATGATCCCCATCATCTTCTGCGCCGATCGTGTGGAGTATCTGATGCGGCAGCCGTTCTTTATGGCCCGCAAACTCTCCCCGCATCGCCTGGAATTATACGATGAGCTGGACAAGGTCTGGCTCGGCCATTCCAAGACCCTGTCCTTCGCGCATGACCGCGTGGCGATGATCAGCCCGGAATACGAGACCCAGCGGTTGCATCACCGCGACGGCGTCAAAGGCCTGCCGCTCTACGGCAAGCCGGTGCCGGACTGGTACGAGGATCTGGCGCGGCTGGAGGAAACCTTCTTCGCCGTCATCGGCCTAAGCGTCAGCGAGATGAAAATCGCCTATCTGTTTCTCTCCTGCTCACAAAAACTGCTCTGCCACGGCCAGATCTTCCATCCGAAATGTATCGAATTCGCCTATGGTTCGCGCGAATACGCCGGCTACACGACGGACGCCATCAAATTGCGCGACACCTCGGCGCCGAATTTCGTCGCCAATATGGTTCGCGCCGAACAGAAAAAAACCACGGGCTTTCTCATCTACGCCGACCACGGATGGCATATCCCGGAAATCCTCTTCGACCAGCCGAACCCCAGGGCGCTTTTGCTGCGCGGCGATCCGCTGATCGCCTTTGCCGAATTCATCTGCGGCGGCAATTTCACGCTGGAAGACCGCATCGACTGGAACATGATCGATGCGATGCCGCCTTCGGTTCTGGTCCGCAAATGGCACGAATTCCTGCCGCTGTTCGAAGCTCGGCTGCAGAAGCTGGACCGGCTGGTGCAGTCCGGCATCGAGAAAAAACGCAACAATAACTGGAACTGGCTGACCGAAGTCGATCTCGACGTCACCCGGCATTCGCGGCTGCACAGCCAGAATTTCATGCGCATCCGCTCGGATCTCGCCGGCTGGGCGGGAATGACGCTTTCGCGCTGGCGCGACTGGATGATTCCCGCCGGAAAGAACCTCGGGATTCAACTCTCAAACATGATCCCGCAGGAGACATCCCGCGAAGTAACGACCATGCTCGCCGGGCTGGAAGCCGGCCGCAAAATTCTGATCGGCGCGCTGGCCGCCGGCGGCGCCACTTTGCCGGCGGAATTCGACCCGCCTGACGGACATGACGAACCGGTGACCCTGGGCGCGCGCGCAAATCGAGCCCGATAGATGGACCTGCAAAAAACAGCGAACCGGCGCGCCGCGCGCCGCGGTCGCGCCGCTCGCAGCGGCCGCGCCGCTCGCAGCGGTTTTCAGCCGGCTGCCGCACGGCTCGCGGCGAACACATTCTCGAAGCCGCAATAAGGAGAAGGGTCGATGAACCACAGCCCAGTTATACCCATTCAGCCATCGGCCGCCGAAAGCGACAGCGACGATCCCGAAGTCTTTGGCCCGGCGAGACTGCTCGATTTTTTTCCGGAATACGACAAGATCGACGGCTGGCTGAAACTTCCCGAGGCGGAGATTCTGTTCGAGGCCGCGATGTCGGTAAAATCCGGCTGCATCGTCGAGATCGGCAGCTATCGCGGCCGCTCCACCGTTGCGCTTGCGGCCGGCTCGCGCAGCGGCTCGAAGGCGCCGATTTTCGCCGTTGAACCCCATGAGCATTTCATCGGGGTGAAGGGCGGCGCCTATGGTCCCAATGACCGCCGGGCATTTTTCCGGACCCTGCTGCAGACCAAGCTTTTCGGCTTGGTGCGCTTGCTGAACACCACGAGTTCGGTGGTTACCCCCGGTTGGGACAAGCCGGTCGGATTGATCTTCATCGATGGCGATCATCGGTATCAAGCCGTCTATTCGGATTTCGCCCTCTGGCGCCCCTATCTGATGCAGGACGCCATCGTTATTTTCAACGCCGCCACCGCGGAAGGCCCGGCCCAGCTCATCAAGGAGCTGACATTGGATGGTACGCTCACCCCTTCCATCTCGGAGGGTAAGATCAGCATTCTGCATTTCCACGCGGTCGATATCGACATCGCGCCGGAGAGCGTTTCCCATCAGAATACACCTGCCCCGAATCCCGTTGCATTGCTAGAGCCCGCCATCAAAGAGCCGCGGCAAAATCTTTCCACGGTCGGCCATGGCGTTTATTACGGCGGCAACGGCAGCTAT
>JAMFSE010000115.1 GCA_026225115.1 Rhodovastum atsumiense | reverse complement strand
CTGCCGAGTAAAGGCAAGGGAAGGCAAGCGGTTCTTTTTTAAAAAAAAGGCGCCGCGCCCGCGGAACCAAAAAACTTCTTTTTATCTGGGGCATGGGCGCGATGGCGCCCACGCCCCAGGCCCAGAGTAAAAAAGTTTTTTTGCTTCTTTTTGTTCACAAAAAGAAGTTCTTAAAGAGGTATTTTTAAAATGACCGAAGAAACCGGATCCGAATTCGTAGCTTCCTGGTTGGAAAACGAAAAACTGCTTGCCGATACCTATGACCGTTCGCAGGAGCACGATGCGTGCGGCGTTGGCATGGTGGCGGCGTTGGATGGCAAGAAGCGGCGCGATGTGGTGCAGGCGGGCATTGATGCACTGAAGGCGGTTTGGCATCGCGGGGCGGTGGATGCGGATGGCAAGACCGGGGATGGCGCCGGGATTCATATCGAGATTCCGCAGGATTTCTTTGCGGCTGCGGTGAAGCGCGGCGGTGATCGGCTGCGTGAAGGTCCGATTGCGGTTGGCATGGTGTTTCTGCCGAAGACCGAGCTGGATGCGCAGGAGCGTTGCCGGCAGATTGTCGAGACCGAAATTTTGAATTTCGGCTACAGGATTTACGGCTGGCGGCAGGTGCCGATCAACGTTGATTGCATTGGCGAGAAGGCCAATGCGACGCGGCCGGAGATCGGGCAGATCATGCTGTGGAACGCCCGCGGCGTACCGGAGGAGGTGTTCGAGCGGGATCTGTTCATCATCCGGCGCAAGATCGAGAAGGCGGCGATCGCGGCGCAGATTCCGGTACTATATCTGTGCTCGCTCTCCTGCCGTTCGATCATTTACAAGGGCATGTTCCTGGCCGCCAGCCTAACGGATTTCTATCCGGATTTGCTGGATAAACGCTTTATTTCGCGCTTTGCGATCTACCATCAGCGTTATTCCACCAACACTTTTCCGACCTGGAAGCTGGCGCAGCCGTTCCGGATGCTGGCGCATAATGGCGAGATCAACACGGTTGCCGGGAACGTCAACTGGATGAAGAGCCATGAGACCAGGCTGGCGGCCGAGGGGCTGAACGAGTTCCTGGATTCCGTGAAGCCTGTTGTGCAGGCCGGCGGCTCCGATACCGCTTGTTTGGATAACGTGTTCGAACTGCTGGTGCGCGCCGGCCGCGATGCACCGATGGCAAAGGCGCTGATGATTCCTCCGTCTTTAGGAAATGACGCGACGATGCCGAAGAAGCATCGGGATCTGTTCCTGTACTGCAATTCAGTGATGGAGCCGTGGGATGGTCCGGCGGCGGTCGCCGCGACGGACGGCCGTTTTGTCATTGCCGGGCTTGATCGCAACGGTTTGCGGCCGCTGCGCTATTCGATCACCACGGATCAGATGCTGGTGGTCGGATCCGAGACCGGCATGGTGAAGTTCGATGAAGAGAATATCATCGAAAAAGGCCATGTGGGGCCGGGGCAGACGATTGGTGTGGATCTCGATAACGCGAAATTCTATCACGATGTCGATATGAAAGACATGCTGGCGGCGCGTCAGGATTACGGTTCCTGGACGAAGCGGATCACGGTCATCGATCATATCGTAAAGACCGACGCGCCGGAGCCGGTGCGCTTTGACGCGGAGGCGCTGCGGCGCCGGCAGCTGGCGGTCGGCTTTACGCTCGAGGAGCTGGAGCTGCTGCTGCATCCGATGGTGGAGGATGCCTCCGAGGCCACCGGTTCGATGGGCGATGATACGCCGATTGCGGTGCTCTCCGAACGCTATCGCGGGCTGCACCATTATTTCCGGCAGAGTTTCTCGCAGGTGACCAACCCCGCGATCGACAGCTTGCGCGAAACCCGGGTGATGAGCCTGCGGACGCGGCTTGGAAATCTGGGCAATGTGCTCGATGAGGATTCCGAGCAGTGCGATTTGTTGCAGCTGGAAACGCCGGTGTTATCGACCGCCGAGTTCGATGCGATGCGCAAGACCATGGGCGATGCCGCCTGCGTGGTGAATTGCACATTCAAGGTCATAAACGGCGAGGGCGGGTTGCGCCGGGCGATCGAGCGGATCCGCCGTGAGGCCGAGGAGGGGGTTCGCGCCGGCTGCACCCATGTGATTCTGACCGATGAGGCGATGAGTGCCGAGCGGGCGCCGATCCCGATGATCCTCGCCACCGGTGCGGTGCATACGCATCTGGTGCGGCAATCGCTGCGGACGTTCACCAGTTTGAACGTCCGGGCGGCCGAATGCCTGGATGTGCATTATTTCGCCGTGCTGATCGGCGTGGGTGCGACGACCGTGAACGCATATCTGGCGCAGGAAAGCATTGCCGACCGCCAGGCGCGCGGATTGTTCGGCAAGCTGACGCTGAAAGAGGCTGTGGGACGCTACAAGAAAGCCATCGACAAGGGACTGCTGAAAGTGATGTCGAAGCTCGGCATCTCGATGGTGGCCTCCTATCGCGGCGGCTATAATTTCGAGGCGATCGGACTGTCGCGGGCTTTGGTGGGTGAGTTTTTCCCAGGCATGGCCTCGCGTATTTCCGGCATCGGTCTGCCCGGCATCGCGCATAAGGTGCTGGAGCTGCATAAATCCGCCTGGAACGGCAATGTGATCCCGTTGGAAATTGGCGGGGTTTACCGGCTGCGCCGGCGCGGCGAGACGCATGCGTTCGACAACAATGCCATTCACCTACTGCAGACCGCGGTGAATGCGGATAATTATCAGTTGTACCGGCGCTACGCGGATATGGTGCGCAAACAGGCGCCGGTCGCCCTGCGCGATCTGCTTGATTTCCGTACCGAAGGGGTCACGCCTATTTCGGTCGATGAGGTTGAGAGCGTTACCGAAATCCGCAAGCGGCTGCTCGCACCTGGCATTTCGCTCGGTGCGCTGAGCCCGGAAGCGCATGAGACGCTCTCGATTGCGATGAACCGCATCGGCGCGCGTTCGGATAGCGGTGAAGGTGGTGAGGACGCGGCGCGGTCTGAACCGCGGGCCAATGGCGATAACGCGTCTTCCGCCATCAAGCAGATCGCATCCGGTCGGTTTGGCGTCACCGCGCAGTATCTGAACAACTGCAAGGAAATCGAGATCAAGATCGCGCAAGGGGCAAAGCCGGGTGAGGGCGGGCAGTTGCCCGGCTTCAAGGTTACCGGTCTGATCGCCAAATTGCGGCATGCGACACCGGGCGTGATGCTGATTTCGCCGCCGCCGCATCATGACATCTATTCGATCGAGGATCTGGCGCAGCTTATTTATGACCTCAAGCAGATCAATCCGGAGGCGACGGTCTGCGTCAAGCTGGTTTCGCGTTCGGGCATCGGCACCATTGCCGCCGGCGTGGCCAAAGCCAAGGCGGATGCGATCCTGATCTCGGGTCATGTCGGCGGCACCGGCGCTTCGCCGCAATCATCGGTGAAATATGCCGGCATGCCGTGGGAAATGGGGTTGTCGGAGGCGCATCAGGTGCTGATGCTCAACCGGCTGCGCCACAAGGTGGTGCTGCGTACCGATGGCGGCATCAAAACCGGCCGCGATGTGGTGATTGCGGCCATGTTGGGGGCTGAGGAATTCGGCATCGGCACTGCATCATTGGTGGCGATGGGCTGCATCATGGTGCGGCAATGCCATTCCAACACTTGCCCGGTGGGTGTGTGCACGCAGGATGAGGCGTTGCGCGAGAAATTCGAAGGCACGCCGGAGAAGGTGATCAACCTGTTCTCCTTTATCGCGGAAGATGTGCGCGGCATTCTGGCCTCGCTCGGGCACCGGAGCATCACCGATGTCATCGGCCGCACCGATCTGCTGTACCAGGTCAGCCGCGGCGCCGATTTCCTCGACGATCTCGATCTCAACCCAATTCTGGCGCAGGCCGATCCCGGCCCGCATGCGCGTTATTGCACGCGCATCGGCCGCAATGAGGTGCCGGAGACGCTGGATGCGCAGATGATCGAGGATGCCGGTGCTTTCTTCAAGAACGGCGACATGATGCAGTTGCAGTACAATATTCGTAACACGCATCGCGCCATCGGCACAAAATTCTCTTCGCAGATCGTGAAGAAATTTTCCAAGACCAAGCTGCAGCCCAACCATGTGACGGTGCGGTTGAATGGTTCGGCCGGGCAATCACTTGGCGCCTTTGCGGTGACCGGGCTTAAGCTTGAGGTGTTCGGCGACTCTAACGACTATGTGGGCAAGGGTCTGTCCGGCGCCACGATCGTGGTGCGGCCGGCGCCGTCCTCCAAGCTCGTCAGCAATGAGAACACCATCATCGGCAACACCGTTCTCTACGGTGCGACCGCCGGTGAACTGTTCGCGGCAGGCAAGGGCGGCGAGCGTTTTGCGGTGCGGAATTCCGGTGCCACCGCGGTGGTGGAAGGCATCGGCTCCAATGGCTGCGAGTATATGACCGGTGGTACCGTGGTGGTGCTTGGCCCGGTCGGCGACAATTTTGGCGCCGGTTTTACCGGCGGCATGGCCTTCGTTTACGACCAGGCCGAGCAGTTCGAGCTGCGGGTCAATCCGGACACATTGGGCTGGCAGCGTGTCGCAACAGCGCATTGGGAAGCCGAGCTGAAGGCATTGGTGGAGCGCCATGTGCGCGAAACCCAGAGCCATTTCGCCGCCAGGTTGCTGAACGACTGGGACCGCGAGCTGCCCCGGTTCTGGCAGATCGTGCCGAAGGAGTATGTGAAGTACCTGGCATTGCCGCTAACAGACGATGTGGAGGCGGTTAGGGCTTAAGCAAGCTCAGGCCAGCAATGCTTTTTTGAAAAAAGGCTGGCCGCCCGCGAACCAAAAACTTCTTTTACTCTGGACCTAGGCGTTGGTGGGCCAACGCCCCAGGCCCAGAGTAAAAAAGTCTTTTTGCTTCTTTTTCTTCAGAAAAAGAAGTTTTTGCTTCATCTTCCTACCCTTAACTTGGCTTGCTGCTTCGAATCCTGGCATAAAACTCGGCATGCGAGTCTTGTATCATCTCCCTCTATCTCCGTTCGCGCGGAAAGTCCGGTTGGTTCTGGCGGAAAAGCGGTTGCCGTTTGAATTGCGGGTTGAGAAAGTCTGGAGCCGGCGGCAGGAGTTTCTGGAACTGAACCCGGCCGGCACGGTGCCTGTTCTGGTCGAGGATAACGGGCTGGTGATCCCGGATTCGACCGTCATCTGCGAATATCTGGACGAGGCCTATCCCGATACGGCGCTGCTCGGCCGCACGCTCGGCGAGCGCGTGGAAGCGCGGCGGCTGATGGCCTGGTTCGACGGGAAATTTTACGATGAGGTGATCCGCAACCTGCTTTGGGAGAAAACCAATAAGCAGTCCCTGGGGTTGGGTCCGCCGGAGGCTTCGGCGTTGCGGGCCGGGTCGGCTAACCTCAAACACCATATGAATTATATCGGCTGGCTGGCGGAAAACCGGAAATGGCTGGCGGGGGCCAATCTGTCGATGGCGGATTTCAGCGCTGCCGCCTTCATCTCCTCGCTGGATTTCATCGATGCGGTGGATTGGACCGCCTCGGCCGCGGCGAAAGATTGGTACGCAAGGATGAAATCCCGGCCGTCATTCCGGGCGGTACTGGCGGACAGGGTGACGGGCATGAACCCGCCGCCGCATTACGCGGATCTGGATTTTTAGGCATTGTTGCTGATTTTCGGCTTTGGCTATTCGGGACGCGCGATCGCCAAGGCTGCAAATCGCAGCGGAATTGAGATTTGGGCGACGTCCCGGGAGGTCAGTAGCATAGCGCCCGAGCCGGGCGTGACGGTTATTCCCTTTGAGATGGCGGAGATTGCCATCCGCAATGCCAGGCATATCGTCGCGACAGCGGCGCCGGGGGAGGCTGGTGATCCGGTCCTGGCGGGCTATGCAGCACAGATTGCTGCGGCGCCCGATCTAGAATGGATCGGCTATCTGTCGACCACCGGCGTGTACGGCAACCGGGATGGCGGTTGGGTGGATGAGGATTCGGTACCGGCCCCCCAATCGGCCCGGGCCGAACGCCGGGTGCAGGCGGAAGCGGCCTGGCGGGCATATGACGGTCAAAAAGCCGTGGATATTTTTCGGCTCGCCGGGATTTACGGGCCGGGACGCTCGATGTTCGACGATCTGCGGGTGGGCACGGCGCGCCGGGTGGTGAAGTCCGGACATCTGTTCGGGCGCATCCATCGCGATGACATTGCCACCGGCGTGCTGGCGGCCATGCGGCAGAACCCGCGGCCGGGCACGCGGATTTTCAATTTTGCCGATGACGTGCCGGCCGCCAGCGCCGATGTGGTGGTGGAAGCGGCGCGGTTGCTGGGGGTGCCGCCGCCGGCGCCGGTTGATTATGCGCAGGCAGCCGCAAAAATGTCGCCGATGGCGCTGAGTTTTTGGGCGGAAAACCGCCGGGTGGCCAACCAAAAGACCAAGGCGGCATTGGGCATTGCCTGGAAATATCCAAGTTACCGCGAGGGCCTACGCGGCATCCTTGCCGAGGAGGCTCAGCAGGCTGGTGCGCAGCAATAGCAAATCCTCGTCGCGGGACAGGCGATGGTCGCCATCCTTGATGAAGGTCATGCGCACGGCCTCGCTCGCCAGGCACTCGTTCAGCATCAGGCTGTGCTGCCAGGGCACGTCGGGATCGCGCATGCCGTGCAGGATCTGGACCGGACAGTTGACCGCGATGCTGCCGCCAAGCAGCAAATGGTTACGCCCATCTTCCAGGAGTTTTTTCGTGATCGGCAGCGGGGCGCCGTATTCGCTGGGCTCGAATATGACGCCGTCGCGATCCAGCGTTTCCTGGTGCGCGGCGGTTAGTTTCGGCACCATCATCAGCTCGGTAAAATCCGGTGCCGGAGCGATCAGCAACAGCGACTCGACGCGCGCGGCAAAGCGCAGCGCCAGCAGCAGCGCGATCCAGCCGCCCATGGACGAGCCGACCAGAACAAGCTTTTGGCCGCCAGCCGCTCCCCCAATTATCTGTGCGGCGTCCTCCGCCCAGATGCCGATGGTGCCGTCTTCAAACCGGCCGCCGGACTGGCCATGCCCGGAATAATCCAGGCGCAGCATGGCCTGACCGGCTTTGGCGCAGGCGCCCTGCAGAAAAATCGCCTTGGTGCCGCCCATGTCGGACGCATAGCCGGGAAGGAATACCACCACCGGGCCGGCGCCGGGCAACAGTTCGTAAGCCAGTTCGATACCGTCCGCTCGGCTGAATTTTGACACCGTCATAGCGAATAACTCCCCTCGGCGCGCAAAGCATGTTAGCCGCGCGGCATGAATGCTGGATTGTGCTGCTCTGTGTATAGGCAAAATGGATAGGCGGGCCACGGTATTGCAGGTGCTGCCGAAGCTGGATACCGGCGGCGCGGAGCGGGTGGCAGTGGAGATCGCGGAGGCGCTAACGGGTGCCGGGCATCGGGCACTGATCGCCTGTGATGGTGGGGTGCTGACGCAGGCGGCGCTGCGGGCAGGGGCCGAAATTCTGCCGCTGCCGCTGGATACCAAATCGCCTGTGGCCATCCGCCGCAACGCCGACCGGCTGGCGCGGATGATCAAAATTCAAAATGTGGATATTATCCATGCGCATTCGCGGGCGCCGGCCTGGTCTGCCTTTTGGGCAGCACGGCGAACCGGCAAAAAATTCGTCACTACCTATCACGGATCATACAAGGAGAACTTGCCGTTCAAGCGGCGCTATAATGAAATTATGGCGGCCGGGGACGGCGTGATCGCGGTCAGCGCATTTATCGGCGAGCGCATTCGGGCCCGGCATGCGGATATCGGCGATAGGCTGACGGTCATTCCCGGTGGCGTCGATCCGGTGAAATTTGACCCCGCCGCGGTGCTGGGCGACCGCGTGGGGAGGCTGGCGCAAAGCTGGCGGCTGCCGCTTGGGGCACCGACGATCATGCTGCCCGGCCGGCTGACATCATGGAAGGGCCAGATGAACATGATCACCGCGCTGGCTTCCATGCGGCATGGCGAGGCCGTGCTGGTGCTGGTCGGCAGTGACCAGGGCAGAGAGAATTATACAAAAACCCTGATTGCCCATGCCCAGAGCCTTGGGGTCGCGGACCGGCTAAGGCTGGTGGGTCATGTCGAGGATATGCCGGCGGCGATGATGCTGGCGGATATTGTGGTGAACGCCTCGACCGACCCGGAAGCCTTTGGCCGCACCATCGTCGAGGCCCAGGCGATGGCGCGCATCGTCATCGCCGCCGATCACGGTGGCGCGCGCGAGACGATAAGGGATGGGGAGACCGGGCTTTTGTTCCCGCCTGGCGACGACCAGGCACTGGCTGCGGCGATCGATAAGGCGCTGGATTTATCCCTGGATGTACGCATCGCCTGGGGCCGGCATGCCCGGGCGGTGGTCAGCGAGGATTATTCGGTCGCCGCCATGCAGGTGGCCATGCTGGACGTTTACGCCGGCTTGCTAAATTTTCGGGGGCATGGATAAGGCCGCTTGCATGCGCATTCTTTTCATCGCTTCGTCCCGGATTGGTGACGCCGTCATCTCCTCTGGGATTTTGGACCATCTGCGCCTGAGCTATCCGCAGGCCCGGATTACGGTGGCGGTAGGCGTGGTGGCGCAGGATGTGTTTGCGCATTTGCCAAATCTGGAACGGCTGATCGTTTTCGATAAGGAGAGATACGATTTTCATTGGCTGCGCCTCTGGGGAAAGCTGGTGGGCAGGGTGTGGGATATCGTGGTCGACGTGCGCGGCTCCGGAATGCCGTATGTGCTGATGGCAAAGCGCCGCAAGAGCATAAGGGGCGGCCGCCGGCCGGGCCGGCGCTACGAGCAATTGGGCGCCGCCATGGGACTGCACCCGGCGCCGCTGCCGGTGGCCTGGACCAATGCTGCGGACGCAGCGCGCGCAGATGAATTGCTGCCCTCCGGCGCCAAGCTGATCGGCCTTGGCCCGACCTCGGCCCTGGCCGCGAAGATGTGGGCGCCGGAAAAATTTGCCGCCGCGTTTGAGGCTTTGGCCAACGGCCGATTGGCGGGCGCCCGGCCGGTGGTGTTCGCAGGGCCGGGGGCGCTCGAACAAAAACTCTCGGCGCCAATTCTGGCCTTGCTGCCGGATGTGATCGACCTCACCGGCAAGCTCACATTGCCTGAGGTGGCCGCCTGCATGCGCCGGCTTGACCTGTTCATCGGCAATGATTCCGGGTTGATGCATCTTGCCGCCGCCGCCGGCACGCCGACATTGGGGTTGTTCGGGCCCTCGCGCGCCAGCCAGTACGCGCCCGCCGGACGCCGTGCGGATGTCGCCGTTTCGCCCGGTCCGGAAGGCAGTACTTCAATGTCGCTGCTAACGGTCGATGCGGTGGTTGCCGCGGCAAACCGCCTGCTTATGCAAGAATCTTTAGTTTATGATAGTGAAGGCATGGGCGCGATTTGAGTGAATATTTTTGTTCAGATTACGCCGAGCTGAGCGAAGTTCCGGGATTGGCCGCATGAATGTCTTGGTTATCAAACACGGTGCGTTCGGAGACGTTGTACTGGCGTTTCGTGCCTTTGCCGGGATCCGCCGCGCGCATCCCCGGGCGCATATTACCCTGCTCACCACTGCAGCTTTCAAGACACTGCTGGCGCCCAGCCCCTGGTTTGACCAGATCGAGATCGATAACCGCATGCCGGTATGGAATCTCAATGCCGGCGTCCGGCTGCGGCGGCAATTGCGTGGCTTTGACATGGTGTATGATCTGCAAACCTCTTCGCGCTCCTCGCGCTATTTCCGTCTGGCAGGGCGTCCGGCATGGTCGGGAATCGCCAAAGGCTGTGCTTTTCCGCATAACAATCCGGCCCGGCGCACGATGCACACGCGCGAGCGCATCGCCGAGCAACTGTCGATCGCCGGCATTAAGGATCTCCCGGATCCCGATCTTTCCTGGCTGACCGGCACCGATATTTCCAGACACGGTCTGCCGGAACGCTTCGCATTGTTAGTGCCCGGCGCCTCGATCCGCTGGCCGGAGAAGCGTTGGCCGTTGAGCAAGTTCAAGGCGCTGGCCGATGCGCTGTCATTGCCAAGGGTGGTGGTTGGTGGACCGGAGGAGCAGATGCCGGACGAGGTGCCCGGCGTTAACCTGGTCGGGCGGACCAGCCTGCTGGAGCTGGCGGCGATTACCGCCAAAGCCTCGCTCGCGATCGGCAATGATACCGGACCGATGCATCTGGCAGCGGCGCTGGGCGTGCCTTCCATCGTGCTGTTTTCCCATGCGAGCGACCCGGCTCTGGCCGCGCCCCGCTACCCGCATGGCGGCCGGCCCACCATATTACGTGCGCCCAGCCTTGCTGATCTGCCGGTTGCACAGGTTCTCTCGTCCCTGCCATAACGCGGTCTGCCTGTTATGGAGACGCGTTCGAATGCCTGCGATTACCCTGCCTGATGGTTCTGTCCGCGCGTTCGATGGCGCGGTGACCGGCACGGAGATTGCGGCCGCCATCGGCCCGGGGCTCGCCCGCGCGGCGCTGGCGATGGAGGTCGATGGCGCCGAATGGGATATTACGCGCGAAATCTCGGAGGATGCCTCGGTCAAATTTATCACCCGCAAGGATGATGCGGCGTTGGAGCTAATCCGGCACGATACCGCGCATGTGCTGGCCGAGGCGGTGCAGGCGCTGTATCCCGGCACCCAGGTCACCATCGGTCCGGCGATCGAAAACGGTTTCTATTATGATTTTGGCCGCAACGAGCCGTTCACGCCCGATGATCTGCCGGCGATCGAAGCCAAAATGCGCGAGATCATCGCCGCCAATATTCCCTACCACCGGGAGGTCTGGGAACGCGCGGATGCCATCGCGCTGTTCGAGGCACGCGGCGAGCGCTTCAAGGCCGAACTGATCCGGGATCTGCCCGGCACGGAGACCATCACCATCTACCGCCAGGGCGACTGGTTCGACCTCTGCCGCGGCCCGCATATGCGCACCACCGGCGATATCGGCGGCGCGTTCAAGCTGACCAAGACCGCCGGCGCCTATTGGCGTGGCGATCATCGCAACCCGATGCTCTCGCGCATCTACGGCACCGCCTGGCGCGACCAAAAGGAGCTGGACGCCTATCTGCACCAGATCGAGGAGGCCGAGCGCCGGGACCATCGGCGGATCGGCAAGGAAATGGATTTGTTCCATATCCAGGAGGAAGCCGTTGGCAGCGTGTTCTGGCATCCGAAGGGCTGGAAACTGTACCGGACGGTGGAAGCCTATCTGCGCCGACGGCTGGAAGCTGCCGGCTATGAGGAGGTCAAAACCCCGCAACTGGTCGACCGCAAATTATGGGAGCAATCCGGGCATTGGGAGAAATTCCGCAAGAGCATGTTCATCGCCGAGGTCGTGGATGAGGAATCCACACTGGCGCTGAAGCCCATGAACTGCCCCTGCCATGTGCAGATCTTCAAGCAGGGGCTGCGTTCCTACCGGCAGTTGCCGCTGCGCATGGCGGAATTCGGTTCCTGCCACCGCTTCGAGCCCTCCGGCGCGCTGCACGGCATCATGCGGGTGCGGGCGTTTACCCAGGACGACGCGCATATTTTCTGCACCGAGGCGCAGATTACGCCGGAGACGGTGAAGTTCGTCGCGTTGTTGAGCGCGGTCTACAAGGATTTCGGGTTCGAGAGCTTCGCCGTCAAATTCTCCGACCGGCCGGATGTGCGGGCAGGTAGCGATGAAGTCTGGGACCGCGCCGAAGGAGCGCTGAAGGAGGCCTGCGAAATCGCCGGCGTCTCCTACACGCTGAACCCCGGCGAAGGCGCGTTTTACGGCCCGAAACTGGAATTCGTATTGCGCGACGCCATCGGCCGGGACTGGCAATGCGGCACCCTGCAGGTCGATTTCGTGATGCCGGAACGGCTGGATGCGGAATATGTCACAAGCGAATCCAGCCGCGCCCGGCCGGTGATGCTGCACCGTGCGATCTTCGGCAGCTTCGAGCGGTTTCTGGGAATTCTGATCGAGCAATATGCCGGAAGGTTCCCGCTTTGGCTGGCGCCGGTGCAGGTGGCCGTTGCCACCATCGTCTCCGATGCCGATGATTATGCCTTGGAAGTCGCGGGTTTGCTGCAGGCGGCGGGGTTGAACGTGGTAACGGATTTGTCCAACCAGAAGATCAACGCCAAGATCCGCGAACATAGCATCACCCATGTGCCGAACATCCTGGTGGTGGGCCGCAAGGAAGCTGAAGATCGCAGCGTGGCGCTTCGGCGTCTCGGCGGGGCGGCTCAGGAAGTGCTGCCGCTGGAGCAGGCGATTGCCTTGCTGCGCACGGAAGCTCTGGCGCCGGATTTGCGTTAATCCCTGGCAAGGGGCCAATGCCCATCCTTCTGGACAATGCTCCGTTGCAATGCATGATTGCATGATATCGCCGTTTTCGACTAAGCCGGGATTTACGAAACCTATATAGGAGACTTCCATAGCCAGACCGCCAGCGCCACCCACGCCTCCCTCACGCGAAGGACCCCGGGTCAACGACGAAATCAGAATTCCGCAGGTACGCTTAATCGACCAGGATGGTGAGATGCAGGGGGTGATGAGCACCCGTGACGCGATTGCCAGAGCATTCGCCGTCGGCCTCGACCTCGTTGAAATCAGCCCGAACGCGGAGCCGCCGGTCGCGAAGATTCTCGATTACGGGAAATTCAAATACGAGCAGCAGAAGAAGCGCAACGAAGCGCGCAAGAAGCAAAAAGTCGTCGAGATCAAGGAAGTCAAGGTTCGTCCGAATATCGACGAGAATGACTACCAGGTGAAATTGCGGGCGATGAAGAGCTTTATTGGCGAGGGCGACAAGGTGAAGGTGACACTCCGGTTCCGCGGCCGCGAAATGGCGCATCAGGAACTGGGCGCCAAAGTGCTGGAGCGGATCAGGGGCGATATGGATATCGAAACCAAGGTCGAGCAAATGCCGAAAATGGAAAACCGGCAGATGGTAATGGTGCTGACGCCGCGCTAGCGGATCCGACAGTAAGTGTAGCCCCCAGCGGGATTTATTGTCCGGAAGATTCCAATATCGATCAACGTTGAATCGCTTGGCAAGGTCCGGACAGGCCTAGCTGAGCGGTTCGTCAACCGGTTCCCGGCGTCCCTTAACCTGCGAAATAATCCAGTGAATATCGGAGAATCTCGGAATAAAATGCCGTAGGTTCTCGCCAAAAAGAAGCTTGTAGCTGGCAATTGCAAAGACCGATCGAAGCGTGGTGGCGCCAAGCAACGCAAAGCAGGCGCCGTTTATTCCGAACCGCGGAACCAGAATGAGCAGCAGCGGAATTGAAGCGCTCAGACCAACCATCTGTTGAATGGTGGCTCGCCCAGGCTTTCCAAGCGATGAGAAGCCTTGAACGAGCAGCCATGTAAATCCACCGATCACCGCTTCGGCGAGGAGCACGCGAAACACCGGCACCGCGGCGATAAATTTATGTCCGTAGACGAAGGTGAGTGCATATTTCGACAACAAACCAAGCGGTAAGGCAGCAGCGAGCATCGCCATGAAAGCGATGCGGGCCGTTCGTACCAGCAAAGGTGCGCCGAGTTCAGGCCCGAGCTTGATAATTTTGGGCGTCATCACCGAAGACAATGATGCCGGAACAATACTGAATAGTCTGGCGGAGCTTAAAGCCACGACATATAGCCCCATGTCGCGCGGTGAGAGAAAGGCGACCACAAGGATGCGGTCGACCTGATCGCCGATGCCGCCGATGAGATCCATGCCCCAGACGCGAAACCCGTAATTTAGCAAAATGCCGGCATAATGCGGGATGTTGTCAAATCTCAGGTTGAATACGCGTTTCACCCAAAGCCCGTTCCAAACCACCGCCGGCAGGCTGGAGACGATATAGGCCAGGGCCGCCGTCGCCGGCGTGAGGACCCTGAAGGCGGCGAGCAGCAACAGCACCGTAAGGATAACGACACTTGGGAGCAGCCGGAATTTGTTGAACCGGGCAAAATTCTGCGCCGCCTGGGCAGTTGTCGCGAGAATGACGCTAAGTGTGACCAGCGGCGCCGTGAGCACGGCCCAGCGCGCAAAGTAGAGAACATGGGGTGGATAACCGTGCAGAAAATACGGCAATCCGATGACGCCGATGACTGCCGCAATGGCGCCGTTGATCAAGCCCAATACCAGCGCGGTACCGACAAACTCGTCGAACTGCGCCGCGCCGTTGCGCATTTGATAAATCAGTGAGGTCGGGATGCCCATCGACATGAGCCCCCCAAGGAAGGCCGGCCACATAATGATGGATGCCAGTTCGCCACGGCCCTGTGGCGCCAGCAACCGCGCCGTGATCACGCCCGTCATGACGTTCAGGACCTGTAGAAATATATTCGTGGACAGGGTCTGAAGAATAGCGCCGATCGAACCTCTGCCTGCGGCTATTTCACGGGCAAATCGCAAGCTTTTACTGATGGGCATGTGGCCCCAGCGAAAATCCAACAGTCATCTTCGGGCCATATCTCCGCAAGTCGTAAATTTCGGCGCAGTTGAATGCATCCCACCCTATGCCGTGGATGGATTAAGAAAAAGGCCGGAAATACCGGCCTTGTTCTTTTAATCTAACTTGGGTGCCGCCTTAGCCGCACGCGGGCGGCCGCGGGGCTTGGTGGGGGCGGGTTGTGCAACCGCATCAGCTTGCGGCGGCGCATCGGAAATGATCGGGATCGCACGCGCCTCCAATACCGGCGGCGGCGATGCGGGTTGCGCCACGGCGGCGGCCAGTTCCGCTTCCAGCGCCGAGCTTATATCGATGCGCGTGTCGACAACCGGGGTTTCCGGGCGGAAGCGTTCCTGACGGTCGTTATTGCGCTCGTTGCGCTGAAATTCGGGCTTGCGCGGGTCGAACCGGCGCTGATCCTGGCGCGGCTCGTGCTGGCGGGGTTCAGCCGGCCGGTTCTGCTGCTCGGGCTGCGAATTTGACTCGCCAAGCTGCAGATCCTGCTGACGCTCGCCGTTATTATCGTACCGGCGGTTCTGGTCGTTGTAATAGCCGTTCTGCTGGCCATTACCCGGCTCGCTTTGATTGCCGTTGCGATCCTGGTTGAGATGCTGGCCGGTATTCTGGTTGTTGTTCTGGTAGGGGGCCTGCTGGCCGTTTTGCGGGTGTTGCTGGCCGCCATTGCCCTGGGCGGCTTGAGCTGGGTTTGGCTGGCCCTGCGCCTGATTGATGGCGCTGATGATGCGGAAATAATGTTCCGCATGCTGGTAGTAGGCTTCGCCGGTGACGCGGTCGCCATTGCTTGAGGCGTCGCGGGCCAGTTGCTGATACTTCTCGTACAGCTGCTGGGCGGTGCCGCGCACCCGCATTTCCGGGCCTGAGCTGTCAAAAACATGGTTCCGGTTGAGTGGGATACCGTTCTGCTGGTTGCGAAAGCCGCCACCACCATTATTTCCCCCGCCACCGCCGTTTGGGCGATGGTTGCGGCCACGCATGCGCTTCATATTCATAGGGTCTAATTCATCCTCGTCAGATTGCTTTGTGCGGTCAGGGAGAAAACTCCACCTTGCCCAAAGCGGCCCCGGCAAAACTTCGATTCTTACTTCGATATTTACCAGGACTCGGGGCTAACCGCTCCGCACGGACACGTGCTTAGCGGTTACCGCGCAATAAGCCAAATGTTATTTCGCCTGGGCAGAACTTCAAGGCCGGATCACCGCAACGCGTGGTATATTCGCAATATCCTGGCGGAATTCGGCCGAAAACCCGGAAATTTTTGCCAATTCAGCCACCGATCCGGCTTGGCCCTGGCCGAGTTCCAACAAGGCGACGCCCGAATCCGCTAATAATCGCGGTAAAGCGGCGATGATGGCTCGGTAGGCGGCCAGCCCGTCCGGGCCGCCGTCCAATGCCGAGGCCGGCTCGTATTGCCTGACCTCCGGCATCAGCCCGGAGAGATCGCCCTGATTGATGTAGGGCGGATTGCTCAGGATCAGGTCGAATTTTGCTCCGCCCAGCGGCGCCGCCCAATCGCCGGCCGCAAAGCTGCTGCGGGCCGACAGGCCCAGATTTCGTGCGTTCCGGTCCGCCAGGGCAGCCGCCCGCGGCGAGATATCGAGGCCGATTCCGAAGGCGTTTTTGAATTCGCTCAGTGCGGCCAACAGCAAGCAACCGGTGCCCGTTCCAAGGTCCAGAATGCGCTGCACGGTTCCCGAATTTGGATACGCCTCCAGGGCTGCCTGGATGATTGTTTCGCTGTCTGGGCGTGGGATCAGCGTGGCGGGAGAGACCGCGAATTCCAGGCCCCAGAATTCCTTCCGGCCCAGAATATAGGCCATCGGTTCACGCCCAATCCGGCGGGCGGCCATTTCGGTGCCCAGATCGTCCGGCACGTCCGACAACAGCAGCAATCCCGCCGCATCCACGCCGGCGGCGGCGGCGAGAATAATCCTTGCCTCGCGCCGCGCATCTTCAATCCCCGCCGCCGCCAGCCGTGCCGCAATCTCGCTGATCGCGCCGGATGTTTTCAATTATCCGCGGCCAGACGCGAGGCCTGATCCTCGGCAATCAGCGCATCGATGACATCGTCCATCTCGCCCAGCATGATGCGGTCGATCTTATGCAGGGTCAGGTTGATGCGGTGGTCGGTGACGCGGCCCTGCGGAAAATTATAGGTGCGAATGCGTTCCGAGCGATCGCCGGTGCCGACCTGGCCCTTGCGGTCGGCCGCGCGCGTCGCGTGCAGGCTGGAGCGCTGGGCTTCATACATCCGGGCGCGCAGGATCTTCATCGCCTTGGCGCGGTTTTTATGCTGGCTGCGCTCTTCCTGCATCGCAACGACGATGCCGGTGGGCAGATGGGTGATGCGCACCGCACTCTCGGTTTTATTGACGTGCTGGCCGCCGGCGCCCGAGGCGCGGTAGACGTCGATCCGCAGATCGCTTTCGTTGACCTGCACATCCACCTCTTCGGCTTCCGGCAATACCGCGACGGTGACGGTGGAGGTGTGGATGCGGCCTTGCGTTTCCGTGGCCGGCACGCGCTGCACGCGGTGCACGCCGGATTCGAATTTGAGTTTGGAGAAAACCGATTTTCCGGTGATTTCCGCGATGCCTTCCTTCAGGCCGCCGAGCTCGCTTTCGCCATATTCCATCACCTCGAACTTCCAGCCCTGCAGGCCGGAATATTTCTGATAGGCTTGGAATAATTCGGCTGCGAACAATCCCGCCTCGTCACCGCCGGCGGCGGGGCGGATTTCGAGAATGGCGGAGCGGTCGTCCATCTCATCCTTCGGCAGCAATGCCAGGCGCAGCGACATTTCGAGTTCGGGGAGTGCCTGTTTCAGGTTTTCGAGCTCTGCTTCGGCAAGGCCCTTCATTTCCGGGTCTGCCAGCATCGTTTCGGCTTCCTGTTTGGCTTTTTCGGAATCGCGGAGTTCCTGAATGCGGGCTTCGATCGGCTCCAGTTCGGAGAGTTCTTTCGAGGCTTTCACAAACGCTTCGCCGCCGAGCGCGCCGGATAATATGAAACGAAGTTCTTCGGCGCGGGAGAGGATGCGGTCCAGCTTGTGGTCGAA
The DNA here is from genome assembly GCA_026225115.1 of Rhodovastum atsumiense. Taxonomy (GTDB): domain Bacteria; phylum Pseudomonadota; class Alphaproteobacteria; order Acetobacterales; family Acetobacteraceae; genus Acidocella; species Acidocella atsumiense_A. Next base: position 13,547 of record JAMFSE010000115.1, on the reverse strand, counting down.
GCTCATGCGGGCTGCTTGGCCAAGAAGGCGTGGATGGCCGGGTCAAGCCCGGCCATGACGGTAAGGAGTTCGGGGAGGGCGACTTGCTGTTGAGAGCCGTCGTCCAGGTTCTTTACGAGCAATGAATCTGCGTTTGTGATCACCGCCCATTTGGCGTTTAGGCGGTTGGCGTATTTCAAGCCGTTTTTGAGATTATTCTGAAATGCGATTTCGGTTTTTATGCCATGCGCGCGCAATTCTGCCGCCACTTCAATCGTGCATTCGGCGCCGATGACGATGACGGAGGGTGCGATAATCGGAGGCTGTTCCAATAGCATCGCCAAACGGTCGATCCCCGCACCCCAGCCGATGCCGGGGACATTCGGGCCGCCCAGTTGTTCGACCAGGCCATCATAACGGCCGCCGCTCATCACCGCGCCCTGCGCGCCCAAGGCTGAGGTTACGAACTCGAAAGCGGTATGATTATAATAATCCAGGCCGCGGACGATGCGCGGATTTTCCGTGAACGGAATGCCGGCCGCGGTCAGATGTGTTTTTAAATCGGCGTAGAACTTTTCGGCATCGGCTGAGAGGTGGCCGTAAATCAGCGGTGCATCTGCGACCAGAGCCTGATCGCCCGCATCCTTGGAATCGAGAATCCGTAGCGGGTTTTTTTCCAGCCGGATTTTGCTTTCCCCCGAAAGCGCTTCCTGGTGCGCTGAGAAATATGCGACCAAAGCCGCGCGGTAATTATCGCGGGATTCGCTGTCGCCGAGCGTATTGATGTTGAGGATGACATCCTTGGCAACGCCAAGCGCGTTTAAAATCTGCCAGCCACAGGCAATGACTTCCGCATCCGCCAGTGGTACGCTTGGGCCCAGTAGCTCGACGCCGATCTGGTGAAACTGCCGGTAGCGGCCTTTCTGCGGCCGTTCGTAGCGAAACATCGGGCCCTGATAAAATACTTTCTGCGGCAGGGTCTGGGTCAGCCCATTGGTGATCAGCGCGCGGCAGACTCCGGCTGTTCCCTCCGGCCGGAGGGTGACAGAATCACCGCCGCGGTCATCGAAAGTATACATCTCCTTGGTCACGACATCCGAGGTTTCACCCAGACTGCGAGAGAATACCTTGGTGTCTTCGAAGATCGGGGTTTGCCATTCGGAAAACCCGTATAGCCCGCTGACGCGCCGCGCGGTTTCGACGACATGGGAATGCCGAGCGGCTTCATCGCCAATAAGATCCCGAGTGCCGCGAACCGGCTGAAGTGCATTTGCCATTATAAGTGCCAGCTTAAACTATTGGGGGTCTGGGGCCTACAGGCCCCAGCGGGTGCAGGGCAGAGCCCTGCTATTCTGCAGCTTGTTTTTCTTGGATTTTCTCAGCTTCCAATGCCGCAGCCTTTTTCTCCACCAACTCAACGATATGATTAACCATATCGCCGCCATCGATGGTGTGGTCGGTTTTGCCGGCGGCATAGATCATATGTTTGCCGTTGCCGCCGCCGGTGAGGCCGAGATCGGTCATCAGCGCTTCGCCGGGGCCGTTGACCACGCAGCCGATGATGGAAAGCGTGATCGGGGTTTTGATATGGGCCAGGCGTTCTTCCAGCGTTTCAACGGTTTTGATGACGTTGAAGCCTTGGCGGGCGCAGGAGGGGCAGGAGATGATGCGCACGCCGCGGTGGCGGATGCCGAGCGACTTCAGGATGTCCCAGCCGACCAGCACTTCCTCCTCCGGTTCCGCGGAGAGCGAGACTCGCATGGTATCGCCGATGCCGGCCCAGAGCAGCGAGCCGAGCCCGATGGAGGATTTGACGGTGCCGGCGCGCTTGCTGCCGGCTTCGGTGATGCCGATATGCAGCGGGTGGTCGCAGACCTCGGCCAGCTGCTGATAGGCGGCGACGGCCATGAAGACGTCCGAGGCTTTGACGCTGATTTTGAATTCGTGGAAGTCGTTATCCTGCAGGATTTTGGCGTGTTCCAGCGCGCTTTCCACCAATGCGTCGGGGTTGGGCTCGCCGTATTTCTCCAGCAGGTGCCGTTCCAGCGAGCCGGCGTTGACGCCGATACGCATCGAGCAGTTATAATCGCGGGCGGCCTGAATGACTTCGCGCACGCGCTCCGGGCTGCCGATATTGCCGGGGTTGATGCGCAGGCAGGCGGCGCCGGCCTGGGCGGCCTCGATGCCGCGCTTGTAGTGAAAATGGATGTCGGCGACGATGGGAACGTTGACCTGTTTGACGATGTGCTTCAGCGCCGCGGTGCTTTCCTCATCCGGGCAGGAGACGCGCACGATATCCACGCCGGCTGCTTCGGCCCGCAAAATCTGCGCCACCGTGCCGTCCACGTCAGTGGTCAGCGTGTTGGTCATGGTCTGCACGGTGATCGGCGCATCGCCGCCGACCGGCACATTGCCGACCATGATCTGGCGGGATTTGCGACGGCTGATCTGCTGGTATTCGCGGTAATTCATGAATGCTCCGAACGCTTAATTTGCCGCCTTGGCAGGGATCGAATTCGGCGTTGGAACGGGGGCCGGACTCGGTGTGCCTTGTGGCGATGGGCTTGGCGTGGCGGTGGCGCCTGGGACTGGCACCGCCGACGCGCTCGGCGCCGTCAGGGCGTAGTTATGCACGACTGTACCGGCCGCGCCCAGGGGTGATCCGGCAGAGCCGTTATCCGTTATATTGGTGCCTCCGGCATTGCCGGCGGTCATGGTCAGGCCAGGCAGGTCCGGGACCGGCCAATTGTCGCCCGCATGCATGACCCGGCTGAACAGGATGTTGCCGGCGGCGTCCTTCACCTCAACCCAGCTATCGGCGGTTGCCTGAATGACCTTGCCGGTAGCCGGAGCGGCCGGCGCGGCAACGGCCGGCGGGGCAACGGGGGAAGCTGGTGGTTCCGTTGCCGGGGCAGCGGGCGGCGTGGCGCCGGTTGGCGCCGTAGCCGGCGGATTTGGGGGAACCATAGCAGCGGGAGCCGGTGTTTGCGCAGCGGGCTGAACCGGGGCGGGGGCCGGCGCAGGGGTTTTCACCACAGGCGGAACCGGCGGCACGGCCAGAGGCGCCAACTGCGCCGGCACCGCCGGGATTGCCGCGGCCAGCCGGCGCTGGCCTTCGGAATGCAGGAACCAGAACCCGTAGCCCACCAGTAATATTACCACGCCGAGCAGTACGATCGCGCCAGTCGGCACCGCACGGTCGGGCACCGGCGCCAGAAAGCGTAGTTCGGGAACGCTGGCCTTGCCGGCGCCCTCGGCCCGAAAGCGGCGCAGAATTTCATCACCGTCCAGACCCAGCGCCTGCGCATAGGCGCGGATGAAACCGACTTCGTAGGCAGGACCCGGCAAAGCCTTCAGATCACCCTGTTCGATCGCCTCCAGATATGGCTGCCGGATTCGCAGCGCCGCCGCCACCTCGTCCAGCTTCCAGCCCGCGCGTTCGCGCACCTGGCGCAATTCCGCGCCGATCCTGGCCGTTCCCACGGGGGCGGCATCAGGGTTGATCGCATCCGCGTATGGGCTTTCCTGTGGCGTCATTTGCTGGTGCAGTCCCCGAATTAGACCGGTAAATTACGTTCGCGTGCCCATGCCGTCAGCGGCTCTCTTATGCTGGCTCCCGCGGCACCGGAGCGCCGAAGGTCACGCAAAATAGGCCGGAAACTGTTCAAATCCGCCTCGGCCAGCAGCGCCTTCACAGGCAAAATCGCATTACCCGACATCGAAAGGGTTGTCACGCCGACGGCGGCGAAAGCCAAGGCATCCAAGGGCCGGCCGGCCGCTTCGCCGCAGACTGAAAGCGGCACGCCGGCTTCGTTGCAGGCCAGCACCAGACGCTCCAGCAATTCCAGCACCGGGGCGGATAACGTGTCGTAGCGATCGGCGAGTTCGGGGGTGCCGCGGTCGGCAGCGAACAGGAACTGCATCAGGTCGTTGGTCCCGACGGATACGAAATCCGCCTCCGCCAGCAAGGACGGCAGTTGAAACAGCAAGGACGGCACCTCGATCATGGTGCCGACCAGCAGCGATTCCGGCGCGGGGCGGATCCGCGCCGCCTCGGCCTCCAGCAAATCGCGCGCGCTGCGGAACTCCGCCACGGTGGCGACCATGGGGAACATGATCGAAAGCGGACGGCCCTGTGCGCCCAGCAACAGCGCCCTTAATTGGCGGCGCAATATGGCCGGCCGGTCCAGCCCCACCCGCAGAGAGCGCCAGCCCATCGCCGGGTTTTCCTCACCTTGGCCGGTTTCACCCGGCAACAGTTTATCGGCGCCGAGGTCGAGCGTGCGAAACTGCACCGGCAGGCCGTGGGCACGGTCCAGCACCCGGGCGTATTCCGCGGCCTGGCCGGCGATATCCGGCACCCCACCGGAAGCTAATGCTGCAATTTCAGTGCGGTACAAGCCGATACCATCAGCTCCTGTGCGTTCCAGCTGGTCCAGCTCCAATGCCAGGCCGACATTCAGCATCAGTTTCAGGTTCGTGCCATCCTTGGTAATGGCGGGTTGGTCCCGATAGGCCAGCAGAGCCGCCGCGCGTACCGTACGGGCCGCGAGCGCCCGATCATAAACCTGGATAACATCCGGCTCGGGGCGCAAGATCAGCGTCGCGCCTTCGGCGTCCAGCAGCGCCTCGTCGCCCTCATGCGCGGCATCCACCGCGCCGCGATCCACCTGCAAGGTCGGCAGCCCCAGCGCCCGCGCCAGAATCGCCGCATGGCCGGAGGGGCTGGCCTCCTCGATCGCCAGGCCGACGATGCCGCGGGAATGCCAGTCCAACAGGTCCGCCGGGCCTAAACGCCGCACCAGCAAAATTGCCCCATCGGCGCGGTCTGGCTTGGGTTTGGCGCCGCCCAACGACACCATCAGCCGGCCGGTCATATCCTCGATATCCGCCAGGCGTTCGCGCAAATACGGGTCGGCAATGCGGCGCATTCGCTCGCGCAAATCCCTCGCCACCTTATCTACGGCGGTCTCGGCGGTGAGGCCGTCGTTGATCGCCTCCTGCATGCGGCCCAGCCAGCCAGCGCTTTGCGATACCATCCGATAGGCGTCGAGCACATCGCGCGGCGCGCTGCCGCCGGGCAGCGAGGCCGCGATCAGCCCGTCCAGGCTTTTATTCGCCGCATCTACCGCCCGGTCCAGCCGCTTGAGTTCGGCGGCCGGGTCATCGGTCAGCAGTTGCACAATCGGCGGCGCCGCGCCGTAGGGCAAAATTATGCCCCGGGCGATGCCGGCCGAAATGACATGGCCGGCATAGCGGCGCGGCATGCTGTCGCTGAAACCCTCTTCCGGCAGGTTGGTGGCGCCGGCGCGCGAAAGAATCTCCGCCAGCAGCATGGCCACGGTGGCGATGGATTCCACCTCCATCGGCGCAAACAGCCGCGGCTGAGCGTTCTGCATGACGATCACGCCGAGAATCCGGCCGGCGCGCTTGACCGGCATCGCCAGCATCGAGGCATAGCGTTCCTCGCCGATCTCAGATTTATAAACAAATCTCGGATGGTTCTGCGCATCCGGCAGGTTCATCGCATCGCCGGAGGAGGCGACCATGCCGATTATGCCTTCGCCGACCCGCAACCGCACCCGGCCGACCGCGCTGATGTTCAGCCCACAGGTAGCCGCAAGCTCGAGGATTTCACCGGCCCGCGTAACATAGATGGCACAGGCATCGGCCGGTAGTTCGTCGGTGACCAGACTCGCGATATCCGGCAGGCTGGCCGCACCACTCGAAAGCGCTTCGCGCAGCCGGGCAAACAGCCGGCGCGTGTCGCGCATCCGGGCGCGCCGCTTGCGCAAAGGCCGAGCGGGAGCCGCCGGGCCGCCGTCCGGCTCACCATTGGTCAGCTTCTGGGGTTCAAGGTCCTTCGGCATTCGCCATCTCGGCCGGCTGACCGGCCCTGGCGATCAACGCGGCAACCGCCTGCGCCTTCAGCTCCTGCAAAATATCGCTGACGGTTTGAATCGAATTGACCATGCCCACGGATTGCCCGGCCATCACCGAACCGCCCTCAACATCGCCCTCAATCACCGCGCGCCTGAGCGCACCCGCCCAGAAATGCTCGATCGAAAGCTGGGCCGCGGTTTTATCCAGCTCGCCGGCCTGGAATTTCGCCAGTGTTTCCGCCTGATGCACCAGGAATTTCTTAGTGCCCTCATTTACCAGGCCACGCACCGGAATGACCGGAAAACGCTCATCCAGCTGAATGGACGGAATCGCGTCGCGCGCATTGGCGCGGATGAAGGCATTCTTGAAATTCGCATGCGCGATGCTCTCGACCGAGGCCGCGAACCTTGTGCCCAATTGCGCGCCGCTGGCGCCCATCTCGAGATATCCCAAAATCGCCTCGCCGCGCGCCAGGCCGCCGGCAACAAACACCGGCACCTCACGAATATGCGGTAAAATCTCCTGCGCCAGCACGGTCAGCGAGACCGGGCCGATATGCCCGCCAGCCTCCGACCCCTCGATCACCAGCGCATCAACGCCGGATTTCACAAACCGCCTGGCCAGCACCAGCGCCGGCGCAAATGCAATCAACTTGGCACCGCCGTCCTTCACGGCACGCACCGCCGGCCCCGGCGGAATGCCGCCGGCCAGCACCACGTGCCCGACCTTGGCCCGCAGGCAAACCTGCACCAGCGCATCTAGCTCCGGATGCATGGTAATTAAATTCACCCCGAACGGCTTGTCCGTCAGCGCCTGGGTCCCGGCAATCTCGGCCTCCAGAAGCGCCGGCGTCATCGCCCCGCAGGCAATCACGCCAAAGCCGCCGGCGTTGGAGATGGCGGCCACCAGATGCCGCTCACTCACCCAGCTCATCGCCCCGCCCATGATGGCGAGCTCGGTGCCTAGAAAGGCAGCACCGCCGGCTTGAAGCGCGTTGAATTGCTCGGCGGCGTTAAGCATAAGTAAGCCCTTCCTTTTGTGAACAAAAAGAAGCAAAAAAACTTTTTTTGCCGGGGGCATGGGCGCTGGCGTGCAAACGCCTCAGGCCCAGATTCAAAGAAGTCTTTTGGTTCTTTTCTTCAGAAAAGAACTGCTTCTGCTTAAGCATCTAATTCATACGCCGAGTGGAGCGCGCGCACGGCCAGCTCGGTATACTCGGCGGCGATCAGCACGCTTACCTTGATTTCGCTGGTCGAGATGACCTGGATGTTGATGCCTCTGTCGGCCAAAGTTTTGAACATGGTGCCCGCCACGCCGGCGTGGCTGCGCATGCCGACGCCGACCACCGAGAGCTTGGCAACGTCCATGTCGGTAGAGATTTCGGCGTAGCCGATGTCGTTGCGGACCGTCTCCAGGCAGGATTGGGCCAAAGCCAGGTCGGTTTTGCCGACGGTGAAAGTCATATCCGTGGTGCCGTCCTCGGCGACGTTCTGCACGATCATATCGACATTGATATTGGCCTGCGCCAGAGGCACAAAGATGGCGGCCGCTATGCCTGGCTTATCCGGCACCCGGCGCACCGTAACTTTTGCCTCGTCCCGCGAATAGGCGATGCCCGCAACGATTTCCTGTTCCACAATCTCATCCTCATCCACAACCATGGTGCCCGGCGCGTCGGAGAAACTCGACAGCACCTGCACCCGCACGCGCTCCTTCATGGCCAGCTCAACGCTACGGGTTTGTAGCACTTTTGCGCCGACGGAGGCCAATTCCAGCATCTCTTCATAGGTAATTTTGGCGAGTTTCCGGGCTTTCGCGACGATTCTCGGATCGGTGGTATAAATGCCATCGACATCCGTATAAATATCGCAGCGATCGGCCTTCAGCGCAGCCGCAAGAGCGACCGCCGAGGTATCCGAACCGCCGCGGCCAAGCGTTGTGACCCGGTTATCCGGCCCGATTCCCTGGAAGCCGGCGACGACCGGCACCTGGCCGGATTTCATCCGGTCGATGAGTTCGTCGCCCTCGATATCGTTGATCCGCGCCTTACCGTGCTGGCCGTCGGTCTCAACCGCGATCTGCCAGCCCATCCAGGAGCGTGCGTCGACGCCGATGCTCTGCAGCGCAATCGCGGTGAGTCCGGCGGTGACCTGCTCGCCGGTTGCGACCACAGCGTCATATTCGCGGGCGTCGTGCAAAGGGGAGAGCTCCTGGCACCAGCCGACGAGCTGGTTGGTGGTGCCGGCCATGGCCGAGACCACGACCGCGACCTCATGCCCGGCCTCGACTTCCCGTTTCACGCGCTGCGCGACGTTGCGGATACGGTCGAGATTGGCCACCGAAGTGCCGCCGAATTTCATTACCAGTCGCGCCATTTACCCGAACCCTGCCACCGCTCTTGTGAAAAATGCCTTGTTAGGCGCAAACGGGGGCGTGACATAGCGAGTGCGAGGAGGTTCGGCAATGCAGGTGCAACAAAGCTCCGTGAAACCGGATGAAATCGCCCGGTTCGGCGCGCTGGCGGCGCGCTGGTGGGATAAATCCGGGCCGATGCGGCCGCTGCATATGATGAACCCGGTGCGCGCTGGCTGGATCACGGACCGGATTTCCCGCAAATTCGGCGGATGTGGCGGCGTCCGAGTGCTGGATATCGGGTGCGGCGCCGGGTTGCTGTCCGAGGCGCTCGCCAAGGCCGGCTGTGATGTGCTCGGCCTGGATGCTTCGGCCGAGGCCATCGCGGCGGCGAACGAACATGCGGCGGGGCAGGGGCTGAGTCTGCGCTACCAGGCAGGTGCTGCCGAGGCGTTGGAGGGCGTGAAATTTCAGGCGATCACCGCCCTGGAGGTGATCGAGCATGTGGCGGACCCGGCCAGCTTCATTGCCACGCTGGCGGGATTGCTGGAGCCTGGCGGGCTGCTGTTTCTGTCCACGCTGAACCGCACCGGGCGATCCTATGTGACGGCCAAGCTTGGCGCGGAATATCTGCTCCGGCTGCTGCCGGCCGGCACGCATGACTGGAAACAGTTCATAACCCCGGCAGAGCTGGCAGCACTTTGCCGGGCGGCCAATTTGCGGATGGCCGATCTGGCGGGCCTGAGCTTCTCGCCGTTGAAAGGTTTTCGGATCAGCCGGGATACCGGCACCAATTACATCGCCGTCGCGCAGGCGCCGTGATCTAGTTGCAGGCGTTCCCGCGCAGGGTAAAGCTCACGACTTTATCCGCATGCAGCAGGAAGGTGATTTCGCAGCGCCAGACGGTCACGCTGGGCGGGAAGGGCGCGCCGTAAAAGCCGCCATAGGGGCCAAAGAACGGGCCGCCATATCCGCCGTAGGGGATGAGCACCGGCGATGGCATGACGGTCACCTGCTGGTGCACATAGGCCATGTACTGTACGCCGTTGAGCGAAATTTGCTTGTCGGGCACGCCCATGTTTTGCACCAGCGTCTCAGCGGACGCGCCGATATAGGCCGCCATCCGGCTTTGCAGGCTCGGCCCGGTGGCGCAGCTGGCTAGCGCCACCAAGGCAATTAAAGTTATAATTCTGCGGTTCACTTGGGCCCTCTAATCAGCGGCTATCGCTTCGATCTCGTCATATCCACGCCATTTGTAAAGTAATAGCGAGATCAGCCAGCTCAAGATGAAGACCACAATGATGATATAGCCAAGCAGGCCGAAATTATTGTTGAGCTCGGCAATGCTGTCCCAGAAGAAACCGGACAGTTTCAGCTCGGCCTGAATCAGCCCCAGCGCCTCAAGGCTGCCAACGACCAGGGCCACCAGGACCGATGCCGAGGTGATGGCGATGTTATAATAGAGTTTTCGTATTGGCTTGGCGAAAGCCCAGCCGTAGGTGCCAAGCATCAACAGGCTGTCGGCGGTGTCGACCAGCGCCATGCCGGCTGCGAACAAAGCCGGGAAGATCATGATCGACCAGATCGGCAGTCCCTTGGAGGTGGCTGCCGCCGAGATCCCCAGAATGCCGATTTCCGTCGCCGTATCGAAGCCGAGGCCGAACAGGATCCCCAGCGGATACATCTGCCAGTCGTGATTGATGAGCCGGAACAGACCGTGGAAAATTCGGCCAAAAAATCCCCGTCTGGCGAGGAGAATGTTGATGTCGTCATCCGCATATGCGCCGCCGGACTTAACGCGCCGGAAGGATCGTATAATCGCCGCAAGCACCGCGATATTTATCGCCGCGATCAACAGCAGAAAGACGGCGGATATGAGCGTTCCCGCGATGCTGCCGAAATGTTCGATGGAATCGAACCGGCCCTGAATCGCAACCGCAGAGATCGCCACAGCCGCGGACAGGCCGAAAACCACGGTCGAATGGCCGGCTGAGAAGAAGAACCCGACGCCCAAGGGCCGCTTACCCTGCTGCATCAATTTTCGCGTCACGTTATCGATGGCGGCGATATGATCCGCATCGACCGCGTGGCGAAGGCCGAAGCCATAGGCAAGAAAGGCGGTACCCAGCAGCAGCGGATAATGCCGGAACATTGCCAGCGCCAGGCCCCATAAGGCGATATTTGCCAGCCCGAGCAGGATATAGATGACGATTATCCTGCTTCTGATGTCTGGAACGTTACTCGAAATCATGGCGGCCAGTCGTAGACCAGGATGACAATCGGCCCAACCCGTTGTTTGACGCATGCCCGGGTGGCCTCATCGTTAATCCGGCAGCCATTGCACGTCGGTGATCCGGGTGGCGCCGGTGGCCAGCATTACCAGCCGATCAAACCCCATGGCGATGCCGGCGCATTCCGGCAGCTGCGCGACGGCGGCCAGAAAATCCTCGTCCAAGTCCCAATCATTGCCGTACAGCGCGTGGCGTCGCGCGCGGTCGGCCTCGAAGCGGCTGCGCTGTTCGGCGGCGTCGGTCAGTTCGACGAAGGCATTCGCCAGTTCCAGACCACAGCAATAGAGCTCGAACCGTTCGGCGACTCTGGGGTCGGCGGGATCGCGGCGGGCGAGCGCCGCCTGTTCAGCCGGCCAATGGGTGAGAAATACGGGGTGGTTCCTGCCGATATGCGGTTCCACGCGCTCCAGCAGCAAGCGAAAGAACAGGTCCTCCCAGGTTTCGGAGGCGCGAAGCGGCGTTCCGGCGGCGGCGGCCAACGCCGGTGCGTTGTTTGCCGTTGCCAGAATATCGACACCGGCATGGCGGGCGAATGCCTCGGCCACCGTTATCCGCTCGAATTTGGCGAGGCTCGCGGTAATGCTGCGCCAGGTGATGCTGGGGGGCAGGATGGCGCGTAGCAGTAGCTCCACCTCGTCCATCAAATCGGCCATGGTAGCACCCGGGCGGTACCATTCCAGCATGGTGAACTCCGGCGCGTGGGTGTCGCTTGGCGGCTCATTCCGCCAGACCCGCGCCAGCTGAAAAATTCTGCCGGAGCCGCCGGCCAGCAGCTTTTTCATGGCAAATTCCGGGCTGGTGTTGAGGTAGCGCCCGGGCGGATTCAGCCCGAATGCCGGAATGTGCACCTCTTCACCTGGCGCCGGCACCGCATAGGGAGTTTCAACCTCGATATAGCCGCGCGCCTCAAAAAACGCCCGTATCCCGGCGCGCATTAGCCCGCGGCGCCGCAAAAACGGCAGCCGCGCCGCAAGCTGCCCGGGTTCCCATGCTTGAGCCATGCCCACTCCCACTCTAAACGCTGCTTATGCCCGATGGCTTTGTAACTCCCAAACCTGCCACCATCCGTAATATCGGTGCGCTGATCGAAGCCGGTCTTGCCGACAACCACACGCGCGCGGTGCTGGATGCGGTGGCGGCCCGCTACGCCATTGCCATTCCGCCGGCTTTGGCTGCGCTGATTACGGCGCCGGACGATCCGATTGGCCTGCAATTTATCCCGCATCCCGGCGAGCTCACCGTGGCACCGCATGAACTGGCGGATCCGGTGGCGGATGAAGCGCTCTCGCCCATCCCGGGGATCGTGCATCGCTACCCGGACCGGGCGCTGTTGAAACCCTTGCTTGCCTGTCCGGTCTATTGCCGTTTTTGTTTCCGCCGCGAACAAGTGGGCCCGGAAGGCGGCCTGCTGACTGATGCAGAGTTGGAGACCGCCTTCGGCTATCTCGGCGGACAGACAGGGATCCGCGAAGTCATTCTCACAGGCGGCGACCCGCTAATCCTATCGCCGCGCCGTTTATCTTTTATTTTAAATAGATTATCGAAGATTTCTAATATAGAGGTTCTGCGTATCCATACCCGTGCCCCGATCGCCGATCCAGCGTTGGTCACCGATGCGCTGGCGGATGCGCTCGACATTAAAACCCCGCTCTTCATCGCCCTGCACGCCAACCATTCCAGCGAGTTAACGCCGGCGGTACAGATGGCGCTTGAGAAGCTACAGCGGCGCGGCATCCCCATCCTCGGTCAAACCGTGCTGCTGGCAGGCGTCAATGATTCCGAAGCGGCGCTGGGAGAGCTATTCAGGGCAATGCTGCGCGCACGGATCAAACCTTACTACCTGCACCAGCTGGACGCCGCCCCAGGCACCGCCCGTTTCCATGTCTCCCCCGAACGCGGCCGTGAAATTCTGGCCAATCTGCGCGGCAAAATCAGCGGGACAGCGCTTCCTACGTATATTTACGACCGCCCGGGAGGCTTGGGGAAAATTCCGCTATAGGTGGCTTCTTCGTTATTGCGAACGAAACGAAGCAATCCATCTTTCGCGGAAATAAAGAAGATGGATTGCCACGGCGGCTGCGCCGCCTCGCAATGACGGACTTTATAGGGTCAGAAATGCGCGTTGAGTTGAATATGGCTCCGCTGCGCCATCTGGATCGTCAGCTCATACAACCCGGCCGGGCTCGGTATATCGGCTGAGAAGAAATTATTGCCCTGCCGCGCATTCTTCACCTCGGCGCGCGTCAGCTCGGCGCTGATCAGACCGTCCACAATCACATGCAAAGCCAACAGCTTCGGGGCATTGTCCGCCACCACTTCCACGGGAATGCACACCGTGTGCGAGCCGTCGGCATTATCGGCCTCGCGCTGCCCCAATATCTGCAGCTCCGGCGCCATGATGGGATGCGGCGACGCACTGGCCGAAACCGCATTCCCGGTTCCAGTCACCAGAATCGGCGATTTATAGGACTTCGTTTCCATGCTGTTTTTTTCCTTTTTGTGGGTGCGCCCGGCAGGCCACGGCGCAGCCCTGTATCTAACCCCCAAACCCGAAAAACCGCCAGAGAATTCATGTTCCCTTGCCCAATGCCGAAGAGCGGCGTAAGCCCCGCCACCATCATTCAACCCATTTTCAACAGAGTGACTCATGAAACAGCAGGCAAACCTTATCCGCGCCGGTCAGGTGATCGAACACGAAGGCAACCGCTGGACCATCCTCAAGCAGCAAATCATTACCCCAGGTAAAGGCGGCGCCTTCATTCAGGTGGAAATGCGCAATCTGAAAACCGGCAACAAAACCAACGAACGCTGGCGCACCGCGGATACCGTCGAACGCCTGACCACCGAAGATAAGGACTACACCTACTCTTACACCGACGGTGACAACCTGGTCCTGATGGACGGCGAAACCTACGAACAATTCATGGTCCCCACCACGATCCTGGGCGACTCAGCCCCATTCCTGCAAGACAACATGCCCGTCAGCGTAGCCCTCGTCGAAGGCGACCCGGTCGGCATCACCCTGCCGCCCCACGTCACCCT
>JAMFSE010000114.1 GCA_026225115.1 Rhodovastum atsumiense | reverse complement strand
TTCGAGATCAGCGGCCAGAACTGCTTGGGAAAGCTTTTGCGCGAAACCGGCCAGAGCCGCGTGCCGGAGCCGCCGGACAAGATGACGGGGATGATGCGCTGCGGACCGGGCATGGGAATCTTTCCAACCTGTTTAACCAACCGAGACCTGACTGCCACGATTTATCCTCCGTAGCACTGTTGCTCGCGTCGAACCGCGAGCCTAGCTTCAGAACAGTAACCGACTAGATGATTTTTACGAAACATTAAGAACAGGTTGACTCTCTTTAAATTGCTCGCAGTGCGAAAACTACCACAATATAACAAACTTGACCAAATCTTCCAACTCAATTACATTTTTTAGACGTATGTTACGGATGTTGACGTATCTGAGGTAGCGCATGGTAACGTTTGGTAACGTTTACGCGTTGAAATGATTGAAACTGCGGAAGTGAGGCATAATCTTTGGCACAACTAAACCAGCTTGGCGCCAGCCGAACATCATTGCCAACAATATTGCAGAAAGCGCGGCCTCAGCGTTCTAGCGATCAATTCGCGCGAAAGCCTGCCCATGCATCTTGAGCGCCGCGTCCTCGTTACCGGCGGTGCCGGCTTTCTGGGATCTCATCTCTGCGAAAAGCTGCTCGAATCCGGGAGCCAGGTTCTCTGCGTTGATAATTTTTTTACCGGCGCGCGCCGAAACATCGAACATTTGCTCGACCACAAGCATTTTGAGCTGCTTCGGCATGATATCTCGCATCCGCTGTTTGTAGAGGTCGACGAGATCTTCAACCTGGCCTGTCCGGCGTCACCGATCCATTACCAGCGCGATCCGGTCCAGACCACCAAAACCAGCGTTCTCGGTGCCTATAACATGCTGGGCCTTGCCAAAAGGCTGCACTGCAAAATTCTTCAAGCGTCGACCAGTGAGGTTTACGGCGACCCGGCCGAACATCCGCAAACCGAGTCTTACTGGGGCAATGTTAATCCCATCGGCTCCCGCTCCTGTTATGACGAAGGCAAACGCTGCGCGGAAACGCTGTTCTTTGATTACCGCCGCCAACATGGCGTCAAAATCAAAGTCGTTCGGATTTTCAATACCTATGGCCCCCGCATGCATCCCAATGATGGCCGGGTAATATCGAATTTCATTATGCAGGCGCTGATGGGAAAAGACATCACGGTGCATGGACGCGGCAACCAGACGCGCTCGTTTTGCTACGTCGATGACTTGATCGACGCCTTCACACTCATGATGAATGCCTCGGAAGAGGTTACGGGTCCGATCAATATCGGCAATCCAACCGAGTTCACGATTCTGGAACTCGCAAAAAAAATAATCTCGCTGACCGGTTCAAGCTCCAAAATCGTGCGGATGCCTTTGCCAGAGGATGATCCCAAGCAGCGCAAACCGGACATTCAGCGTGCCCGCGACACATTGGGCTGGGAACCAACCGTCGGGCTAGAGGACGGGCTATTACGAACCATAGAATATTTTGAGACGCTGCTTTCCCAGCAAAACGCCAATATTTCATAGTTCGGCGCTAGCTACTATGTGACAAACTGGGCGCGTTAGCTTGCACTCGCCGAAACTGGGCAATTAATGCCGCTAACCATAATGTGTTCATTGTGTAAAATTTTTGACTTGCTAACGCAGACAATGCAAAACTAGACTCTATTTAGAGTAATGCTTAACGGTTTGGTTATGATCTATTTGCGCATTTAAGGGTGATGGATATTCCGCTCGTTTCTGTTGTGATTCCGGCGTTCAATGCGTCGAATACGCTTCAGGAGACCCTGCTCTCTGTGTCGGCGCAGACTTATCGCAATCTTGAAATTATTGTGGTCGATGATGGATCGGATGATGACACCGCTTCGATCGTGCGCGCCTATGGCGCGATTGATCCCAGGGTCAGATTGATTCAGAAACCAAACGGCGGCGTTGCATCCGCACGCAATGCTGGGACCGAGGCAAGTGCTGCGGAATATGTGGCATTCATCGATGCAGATGATATTTGGCATCCAACAAAGATTGCCAAACAAATGGCATTGCTCACTGCGCATGGCGACGATATGGCACTGGTCTACACGCCATTCCGCCGCATCAATATGTCGGGCATGGTGCTCGGTTCATCCAGAAACCATCGAGTCGAAGGCTGGGTGGTCAATCGTCACTTCTACGTGAATTTTGTCGGGAATGGTAGTTCGATTCTCGTCAGAAAGCATGTGCTTGAAGAGGTCGGCGGATATTCGCCGGCATTGCGTGAGGCGGGCGCCCAAGGGTGCGAAGACCTTTTATTGCAACTTCGAATTGCGCTGCACTACCGGTTTGGGACGGTGCCTGAATATCTGGTCGGTTATCGTCTCTCTCCCGATAATATGTCCGCCGATCAGGAGCGGATGTTTCGTTCCAGCCTGCTGGCTTTAACGATGGTGCTTGCTGAATGTCCGGAATTCGCGGAACTGGAAAAGCGTGGTCTGATTGCGAAGAATGTCTGGGAGTATTTGAAAATCATCACGCGTCAGAGCAACCGCTTCATCAGTGGCGTTGCCTTCATCCGGCCGCTGTTGAAAGGGCGGACGCCACAGATTGTTAAAGCCGCATGGACCGACGGCATGAATAAAATGGCGGGACTTCAAAGGATGCTCAATAATCTGTCCTCCAAGCGATTTCGGCCGCCCCCAATACCGCTCCGCCATTTCTATGAATACGATCCGACCGATATGAACCTTAGCGATCACATGCCTGTGGCCACGGATCGCTCGGACAATGTTAATCGTAAGCTGGCCGAACTCTCGCCGCTCGACGAGTCATACCGGCCAGAAAAATACTTCGGCAAAAACTCCCTGGCTTCGTTTAAGTAGCGGTTTCGTTTAAGTAAATGCACGCCAAAAACTTCCCATGTATTCTGCCGAAGGAAGACGCTAGACGGTGTCAGCCGGCGTACCGTCGCAACGCTAAAACTGCGTTAAGGCCGCCAAATGCGAAAGAATTTGAAAGCGCCGCACCGATGGCGATTTCGCGTGCGATGTTTGGAACGACATCAAGTTCAATAGCCGGATCGATCTCGCGGTAGTTGGCTGTCGGGGGAACCAGACTGTAGCGTAATGCCAGTGCCGTCGCCATCGCCTCAATGGCGCCGGCGGCGCCGAGACTATGTCCCACCACGCCCTTGATTGAGGAAACCAGGGGTTTCCCGCAATCCTGAAAAACTGATTTGATGGCGGTGCTTTCGACAAGATCATTCATGGAGGTGCCGGTTCCATGGGCGTTTATATAACCCACCTCCGCTGCCGTCAGCTGCCCATCGGACAGCGCGCGTTGCATTGCGCGCGCCGCGCTCTCGGCGTCCGGAGAGGTCAAATCTCCGGCATCGGCATTGGCGCCAAATCCGACGATCTCGGCATAGATTTTCGCGCCGCGGGCCAATGCACAATCCAATGCTTCAAGGACCAAAATAGCACTTCCCTCACCGATCACCAATCCACTGCGATCTTTCGAAAAAGGCCGGCAGGTATCGACAGCGAGAACCCTGAGTGCTTCCCATCCCATGACGGTGCCAACGGTCATACAAGCCTCGGCGCCGCCGGCGATGGCGTAGTCGGTGTCGCCGGCACGGATCGCACGGAAGGCAAGGCCAATGGCATGCGTGCCGGATGCACAGGCGCTTGCGACCGCGAAGGTCATGCCTTTGAGACCCAGATCCATCGACACCTGGCTGGCGGGCGCATTGGGCATCAGGCGCGGAATGGTGAAGGGATGGCAGCGGGTAGCCTTGTCGAAATAAAGCCTGTGAAAGGCGTCATCCAGGGTAACCATGCCGCCAACGCCGATACCAACAATGACCTGCGCCGTCGCGGCGATCTCGTCGGTCACCACCAGCCCGGAATCCGTCAGCGCCTCGCGCGCCGCAATCACCGCGAACTGCGAAACACGGTCCATCATATTCGCCTGCTTGGATTTGAAATAATCTGAGACTTCGAACTTCACCTGCGCCGCGATTTTGGTGGCAAGCGGCCATTCCCGGAGGTTTTCAATCGGCCCGATGGCGGTACGGCCCGCGGCCACATTCTCCCATGTCTCGGCCGCCGTATTTCCCGCAGGCGTGATCGCGCCGATTCCGGTGATAACGACTCGCCTCACGCCGGGGTTTCACCTGCCGGCGTCTCACTTGTGGGAGCAGTGCTGATTTTCGGCATCGAACCGCCAGCCTGTATGGTCTCCACCAGCCGGACAATATCGCCGACGGTCTTCATCTGGCTGGTATCGGTCTCGTTCGCGTTAAACGGGATATCGATTTTAAACGCGTCTTCCAGATTGAAGATCATTTCAATGACGTCCAACGACTCAAACCCCGCCTCCTGCAGATCCGTCGACTCTTCCAGCTCAGACGGATCCATGTCCAGCTGCTTGGCGATGATTTTTTTTACTTGCTCAAGAACGGACACTGCCGGTTACTCCTAGTTCCAGTTGCGACTGTTCAATCCCAACACTTTGCGGCCTTTAAACGCCTGGCGTCCATAACATTTCGCAGCCGCATCTTACTTCATTCGCACCCACGCCGATAAACTCAAAATTATGGCTTTCCAAATTGTATTTTCGTAACCTTTGCGGCACTGGGACCGAAACGACCTCGCACCACAAGGCGGCGGCTACGGCCGATGCCGCCGCTTGACCCTGCTAGTCGCCAGCGGGCAGTTGCGCCCGTCCGATCGCTGAATATTTCATTCCGGCCTCACGCATTGCCACCGGATCGAAGACATTCCTCAGGTCCACCACAACCTTTCCGCGCATCAGCTGGACCAGGCGAGCCGGCGCCAAGGCGCGAAACTCATTCCACTCGGTGACAAGGATCAGCGCATCGGCGCCAGTGATAGCGGCCGCGGTGTCAGGCGCAAATTCCATCGCCGGGGGAAGCACGGCCTTGGCGACGCCCATCGCAACCGGGTCGAACCCGACCACGCTGGCCCCGGAGTCCAACAATCCTGCGATCAACGGCAGAGATGGCGCTTCTCGCATATCATCCGTTTCCGGCTTGAACGCGAGGCCGAGCACCGCAATGCGCTTGCCCTTAACCGAGCCTTCGCAAGCCGCCACCACGCGCTCCACCATCGCGATCTTACGCAGGTCATTCACAGCCACCACCGATTGGATCAGGCGGCTGGGCGCGCCGGCTTCCTCAGCGATCCGCATGAGCGCCAGCGTGTCCTTCGGAAAACAGGATCCACCGAAACCAGGACCGGCGTGCAGGAATTTGCGCCCGATCCGGCCGTCCAAACCGATACCCCTTGCCACGTCATTGACGTCAGCGCCGACCTTTTCGCACAAATCCGCCATTTCGTTGATAAACGTGATTTTCATGGCGAGAAAACCATTGGCCGCGTATTTGATCAGCTCAGCAGTCTCCAACCCGGCAAAAACGATTGGGGTTTCGATCAAATAGAGCGGCCGGTATAACCGCTGCAGCACATCGCGCGCCCACTCCGTGTCCGCGCCGACCACAACCCGGTCCGGCCGCATGAAATCAGTAATGGCGCTCCCCTCGCGGAGAAACTCAGGATTCGACGCGACTTCGATTTTAAGATCGGGCCGCAGGCGATGCGCAAGTTCGGCGATCTTGCGGCCGGTGCCGACCGGCACGGTGGATTTTGTGACGATGATCGCGGGGTGATCGAGCGCCAGGACAACCTGCTCAACGGCCGCGAATACATAGGTGAGATCGGCATGGCCGTCGCCGCGCCGGGTGGGTGTACCGACCGCAATAAAGATTGCCTCGACATCGGTGATCCCAGACTCCAGGGTCGTCGGAAAGCTCAGGCGGCCGGCGGCGGCGTTATCGGCGACCAGTCTATCGAGACCGGGTTCATAAATGGGAATCTTGCCTTCCAGCAACATCGACCGCTTCGCCGGATCGGCTTCGTACACGGCCACATCGACACCGAATTCGGCAAAACAGGCGCCCGAAACCAGGCCTACATATCCGCCGCCAATTATTGCAATTTTCAAATTCTCACCCATTCATCTCAGAAGGTAGAGGGACCGCTATCGGACTAAGCCTTCTGCCCGGCGAAACACCGTCGCCGGGCAAAATTCAGAACCGTATCGAGTGTTTCGTTGAGTTCAAATTGCGGCTGCCAGTCCAACAGTCTTTCCGCGAGTGTGGGATTGCCGATGGCACGCTGGATTTCGACCGGACGCATCCGGGAGGGATCCTGCTTCACCAAAATTGAAGTGCTGGCTTTGCTTAGCAATATGTCCAGAACAGCGCCTATTTTTACCGCGCGTCCGCTTGCAATATTCATGATGGTATTGTTCGAAAGACCATCAAATCGTTTGATGCTGGAAATATAGGCCCTGCAAATGTCCCGGATGTCGAGGAAATCCCTTTCGGGATCCAGCGCCCCCACCGCCATCTCCGGCGGCATCAGCCCGGCTTCGATACGGGCAATCTGATCGGCAAAGGCCGGCACGACAAAATCAGCTGTCTGGCCCGGTCCGGTGTGATTGAATGGCCGCAGCCGCAGCAACCGCAGGCCATCGCCTGCCAGCGCGCCCAAGGCCAGTTCGGCGGCAGATTTTGTGGCTGCATAGACATTCATCGGCGCCAAAACCGCGGACTCATCCACAGGTAGCCCCGATTTGAAACTCGCACCATAGCATTCGGAACTGGAGACAAAAACCATCCGGCACTGTGGCGCCCCCGCCAGGATCGCTTCGGCGATATTGAGCGTGCCGTGCAGATTGACTTCCCAGGTGCCACGGGGATCGGCGCGTGCTGCGCCGATGGCAGCGATGCCGGCGAGATGAAAACACAGATCCGGCTGCAACCTGGCGATCGCCGCATGCACATGGGCGCGTTCCGTGATGTCGAGCCCGTAGCCGTCATCTGAATTTTGCGTGGTGCCGATTATTTTAGCCGAAGGGAATGCCGCTTCCAGTGCGGGCAGCAAATGCTTGCCTACAAATCCGCCAGCACCCGTGACCAAAATGCTGCCATAGGTCATTTATTTTATTTTAGCACGGTGCCTGGCGATATCGGCGTCCACCATTTCAGCCGCCAATTGTGCCAGGCCTACCTCGGCCTTCCAGCCCATCTTCGCCTCTGCCTTGCCGGGATCGCCGAGCAGCACATCAACTTCAGCCGGCCGCATCCGGCCCGGATCCACTTTAACATAATCCACGGCGCGAAGCCCGGCATGTGAGAAGGCGATGTCACAAAAATCCTTCACACTGGTTGTGACGCCTGTTGCGATTACGTAATCATCCGCGACATCCTGCTGCAGCATCATCCACATCGCCTTCACATAGTCCCTTGCATGCCCCCAATCGCGTGTTGCACTGAGATTGCCGAGCGGCAGTTCATCTGCAAGACCAAGTTTGATTCGGGCTACGCCATCGGTGATACGCCGAGTCACGAATTCGATGCCTCGCAGCGGGCTTTCATGGTTGAACAAAATGCCCGAGGAGGCGTGCAGGCCAAAACTCTCACGGTAATTCACCGTCAGCCAATGCGCGTAGAGTTTTGCCACGGCGTAAGGCGAGCGCGGGTAGAAGGGCGTGGACTCCGACTGTTTGTCCTGCTGAATTTTGCCGAACATTTCGGAGGAGGACGCCTGATAGAAACGCGCCTGCGGATGGGCGATCCGCACGGCCTCCAGCACATGGCCAGCGCCTATGCCGGTGACCTGGCCGGTAAGCAAAGGCTGCTGCCAGGAAGTGGCGACAAAGCTCTGCGCGGCCAGATTATATACCTCGTCCGGTTTGTGGTCGGCCAAAATGCGGATCAGGCTGGATAGATCCTGCAGATCGCCATCGACCATTTCGATCTGGTCGAGCACGCCCAGCCAGCTCAACCGTGCGCCGATGACGTCTGAGGACGCGGACCGGCGCAGCAAACCGAGGACATGATAGCCCTTGCTCAACAAAAACTGGGAAAGATAGGCCCCGTCTTGGCCAGTGACGCCAGTGATCAACGCCTTTCGCATGAAAAATATCCTCAGTTGACAGGTTTGTAACGTGATACCGCATTGCAGCATAAAATAAAAGGTGAGCAAATCCCCTCGTTGCAAGTTAATACCGGTTTTAATTTAGTGGCAACGGATCGACGGCCATTTAAAGTTGTCGGATTGGAATGGTTCTATCTTATCAACGCTTTGGGTGGCGGACATATGCTTTTATCAGGAGTGCCGGTGCAACTGGCCTTCTATGCCCACCGAACGCGATCGACGAAACCCAAGGCGCGGCGTTTGATAAAAACTCCAGCCATTGCGCCGAGGCTCAAGGCTATTGCGCCCGGCATCTTGTCCTGATTTACTGGCGGCGGTCTCGCGAGCGGACGGGTGGGGTAATAGTTTATGGCTGACTTGGAAGGAGCTGCGGTAACGCAGCCCGAGATTGTACAGCCCCAGAGCCTGCGGCACAATTTCCGCCGTGTTGCGATCGTACATGAATGGCTGGTTGTCTGGGGCGGCGCCGAGGTTGTTCTACGCGAACTCATTGGGCTTTTTCCGGATTGCGACCTGTTCAGCGTCGTTGATTTTCTGAATGACAAGGACCGTGCGGCGTTGCTGGGCAAGCACGCGAAGACGACCTTTATCCAAAAACTCCCCTTCGCCAAAAAAAAATACCGCGGCTATCTGCCGCTCATGCCACTGGCAATCGAGCAGTTGGATCTCTCCGGCTATGACCTTGTGATCTCCAGCAGCCATGCGGTTGCAAAAGGCGTCATTACCGGCCCGGATCAACTGCACATCTGTTATTGCCACACACCGGTCCGTTATGCATGGGATTTGCAGCACCAGTATTTAAAGCAGACTGGGCTTACGCGTGGTTTCAGGAGTTTCAGCGCGCGTCTGTTGCTGCATTACATGCGGGTTTGGGATTTGCGCACGGCCGTCAGTGTCGACAAATTCATCGCCAACTCGGCCTATATTGGCCGGCGCATCTCCAAAATCTACCGGCGGGATTCTCAGGTGGTGCATCCGCCGGTCGATCTCAGTAAATTTACTGCCCAACTCGTTAAGGAAGATTTCTATTTTACCGCATCGCGCCTGGTTCCCTACAAACGCGTCGATCTGATTGTCGAAGCCTTTTCAAAAATGCCGCAGAGGCGGCTGATTGTAATCGGCGATGGGCCAGAGATGGAGCGGGTCCGCAAAATGGCGGGACCGAATGTCACCTTGCTCGGATATCAGCCGAACGACGTGCTCCGCGACCATTTGCAGCGGGCCCGCGCATTTGTGTTCGCCGCCGAAGAGGATTTTGGAATCCTGCCCGTGGAAGCCCAGGCTTGCGGCACGCCGGTCATCGCTTTCGGCAAAGGGGGCACGCTCGAGACCGTCGTCGGGCTGCACAACAGCGCAGGAAACCCGCCCACGGGGCTGTTTTTCGCAGAGCAGACCGTGCCGGCGGTGATCGATGCGGTCGAGCGATTCGAAGCAGCTGATATTAGTCCCGCCGACTGCCGCGCCTGGGCCGAGAATTTCAGCACCGAGGTTTTCCGCAATGCCTGGCGTCAGATCATAGCCGGCTGACGCGGCTCGGCCGGACGCGGCTCAGCTCTGCGCGAGCGCAGCTTCAATTTGTCGCACAGTCGCGGCGACGGTAAACGTGTCGCGCGCGTGCGCCTGGCCCGCATCGGCAATTGCCGCGGCCCCAGTTATATCGTCCAAAACCAGGCGCAATGCGCCGGCTAGCGCTTCGGGATTGCCCGGCTCATATAGCCAGCCGGTTTTTCCATGCTCCAGAATTTCGAGCACGCCGCCCGCAGCGCTTGCGACCATCGGCTTGCCCGCCAGCATGGCTTCCACCACAACACGGCCAAAGGGTTCGGGAGCAGTCGAGCTATGAACGATGATATCCATTGCGGCCATCAGGGTTGGAATATCCTTACGAAATCCCAAAAAGCGGATCCGCTCGGTTAGTCCCAAGGCCGTTACTTTCTCCCGCAACTCGGCTTCAAAAGCCTCGTGGCCGAAAAGCGGGCCGCCAACAATGACACCAATGACACCGGGCTGCCTGGCGATGGCATCGACAAATACCGCTTGCCCTTTCCAAAGCGAAAGCCGGCCAAAAACGCCGACCAGCTTCGCATCTCCTGCGCCGATTTCACGGCGCACGGCGGCAATTGCCGCTTCGCTGACACTGGTGAACGGCGCCTCATCGATACCGGGGTAGGCCACGGAAATCTTCGCCGCATTGCCTCCCACCAGCGCAAAAGCCTCGCCGGTTGCGACTGAATTGGCGATAACCCGCGCGGCCTTCCAATTTGCGAGCAATACTGTGATCCGCCGCAGAGTCGCGCTGAAATGCGCTGCCGATAAAACATCGCGCAACCGCCACACCAGCTTGCGGCGTGATAACGCCGCAGCGAACACACCCACCACGAAGGCCTTCTGCGAGTTGGCGTAAATAATGTCATACCCTTTCGCTCGCCTAGCGACATCAAGCACCAGGCGGATCACCGCGGGCACGGCGAACAGAATTGCGACCAAACCGGATTCCCGGCGGACCGTTAACGCGCCCGAAGATGCCTGCGCGACCGCAACGTCAACGCCCGCATTTTGTAGCATTTCCCGAAAAGCGCCATCCTCAAACAACAAAACCGACGACGGGTGTGGGAGATGGGTGACCTCCGAGAAGAGCGATAATTCGGCGCCGCCAAGTTCTGCTGTCTGGTCGAGAAATAGAATTCTCATGCAACTGCTTGCTGGTACACTTCCGCGGTCCGCGCAGCGATGATGTTCCAATCAAAATTCTCTGCCGCGTGGCGCCGACAGCTTTGCTCATCCGGTAGAACGAGTTCGCCTGTCAGAACCGCCCTCAGTCTGTGCGCAATATCTGCCGCCGAGGGCGACGCAAGAATCATGTCCTTTGAGAGTGCCGAAACGACTTCGGGCAAACCGCCCACGGGCGAAACAATGCATGGCGTTCCAGCGGCAAGAGACTCTGCTGCGATAAGCCCAAATCCTTCCAAAGCAACCGTGGGTACTACCGAAAGGTTTGCCGCACGATAAATATAAGGCAGATCATCATCGCTAACAAAGCCGAGAAGCGAGACATTTTCCGATATGCCCAGGCTTTCAATTTGCCTCTTCAACTGCGCGTGCAAAACCCCTCTTCCAGCGATCATGACCATGATATCCGGGATATCACGCTTTAGAATTGCCGTCGCAGCAACCAGGTTCTCTAACCCCATGCGCGGCACAAGCCGCCTAACAGCTACCACGATCGGACGCCCTTCCGGCCACTCAAGCCTCTGCCTTGCCTCCCGCTGCGTAACTTCTACCGCAAACCGCTGGACGTCTATCCCTCCGGGAATGATATGAATTCGATCTCGAGGATAATTATATCGCGCAGCAAGGATGTCGGCAAAAGCTTTCGAAAGCGTAATGGCTCTGGATGCCCTGCGATAAACCCGTGATTCCACCCAGAACTTCAGGCTGTGGCGGAGTCCAGTATTGCCTTCGAGAGCGCCCTCATCGGCCCAGGGGCCCTGAAAATGAATCACGAGTGGAGTTTTAATCTTGCGGATGACGGGTAGCGTATAGAGCGCAAAGTGCGAAACGATAAGATTGGGATTGCGCTCCCGAAGAATTACAGTGAACGCTTTGCGGATGCCAATCCAACGCGCCAGCAGGTTGACGTTTCGGGGAGCAAATGCTCGGATCGCGCCTTGTGTATCTGCCGCAACATTTTCGCTTCCGCAAACTAAGCCGCACACCTCTACACCGGAACGCGGCAAAGCACGCGATAACTCATAGTATACGCGGTCCAGCCCGCCTTGCCGTTCGGGAAACCAGTGCATACCAAGCTGAAGCGAAAGTAGATGTTTGGTCAAAGATTTCCTTTGGGAATTATGTTGCAATATAAAATAACATCGTTTCTTAAGCGCTATTTTTGGGTGTCAACCCAAGCCGGCGCCTTTGCAGTCTGCAGCTCGTAGAGTTTCATTTGAATCATCAGATCATAATAAACCCAAAGAAGTGAAACAATAACACCTGTCAGTCCCTGGCGCCAAAGGCGGCGAATCAACATCTGATAGGTGAAGCGTACCGGTGGCCGAAAAACAAGACTTGGAAGACTGAATTTCTTTCCGTCAGCAAATCTCTGCTTGGCCTCAAGATCTGTGTATTTGTTAAAGCGGCTGACGTGATCGGCGATGCTGCGAAAACCATAATGCAGAATGACGCCGGGACCGGCTTGAATCTCATCCGGCGTCGCATCGATTGTTTCATGCACTTCAGTAGCTGGGTAGCTGTGATGCATCCGGTTGTACAGTCGAACATGCTTGGTTTTGTCGTGACCCGGCAGGAACTTTCCAAGAAAATCACCAATGCGGGTAAAGGCAAATGCAACACGTCCGTCGATATTGTCGGATGCAAATTTGACGGCGAAGACCTGCAAATCGGCATCGAACAATTCATCGGCGTCCAGCATGAATATCCAATCGTTCTTCGCAGCGCTTGCGCCAAAATTCCGTTGCGCTGCAAAGCCTGGCCAAGCATTTTCCACGACGCGGGCTTTATTCAATATCGAGATTTTGACGGTATCATCCTTGCTGCCGCCATCAACGATGAGAACCTCGTCTACGTAATCCACAACTGACGCGATGGTTCTGGCGATGCGGACGGCTTCATCCTGGGCGATGATTACGACAGTAATCTTATTCATTTGGCAAAGCCTCGTGCCCCTTGCCCCGGTATCGGCATACTCAGAGCCAGTCCAGCCGCAGTCCAGACAACCATCCCCTCAACGCCGACGAATACCTGGCCAAATAACAAAACAGCCAACATACTAAAGAAGACAGCAGATGCCGCAATCATGATCGGGTTTTTTGACCTCAGGTAACTCGTTAAGATGCGAACTGAAATCTGACCGAGTGCCCAGACAAACACCAGAGACCCCACCCATCCGAACAGGTACGGAATTGCCAATATTCCGCTATCAAAATCAACCAGATCACCGCCGGCTAATTTGGCAGAACCACCAAAAGAGCCGAAGCCGGCGCCGATCGGTTGGGTAATCGAGGTTACCACAAATCTCGCGTAGAGGACTTTGCGCGCGTTACTGCTACTGTCGCTCTGAATATTCGTGATCGAGGTGAATCTCTTCGACACCAGCGTCGCGACCGGACCAACCGATAAAATCGGTATTGCGATGGACGCTACGACAAGTGCGATGACAAAAGTTCGTAGCCGCGCTTTTCCGCCCAATCCCCAAATCACTATTATCGTGGAAAGCGCGAAGACGCCCCAGTACTGCCGTACCTCCGCGAGGAGCAAAGCCGGAAAGCCAATGGCGCCGGCCGCAATCCGCAGGTAGCCTTTACTAACGAGTACGAAGGCAAGAGACGTCGCCACCACGGCTCCAAATGTGCCGGAATCGTTCAGCGGGCCAAAAATCCGGACCATTAAAGCCAACGCCGAACCCTGGGAATGTAGATTGCTGTTGGTCAGCCAGGCTGCATCCCAGGCCGGCAAGTGAAAGAACTGGTAGAGCCCATAGGCGCCGACAATAATCAAACCAATGATCATCGCGCTCACCAATGCCTGCCGATTGTTCTGCGCGCCATTGCTGTCCATGATCAACAAAACGCCAAACGAAAGTGGTTCCAGCCAGTTGCCCAACTCGAAGGCGGCAGGGACAAATCCGTTGATCGCGACTCCCACGGCAAAGGCGTAGGCCGTAACCAAGGCCACTAAACCAAAAGGGACCAGCTTCCGGCGCAACAAAATCCGCGGACGCCGTATGACGGCGATCAGCGCAAAAACAGTCACCAGCAACGGCGATAACATGACCGGACTTATGGTATGATAATGCGTCTGAAAATCAACAAAACGGCGCACTTCCGGGGAGAACAACCAAATCCACCAGGTGAACGCGAAATATGTGGGCCGGCGATAAACGAACAACGTGCCTGCCAGGCTGGCGGCTAATAAAGGGAATGCATAATTCAAAATCAGGCCTGCATGCCCTAGGATCAGAATTGCCGTAAACAGCGCAAATGCGAGAACGCCTCCGTAGCTCCAAAAGAGTCGGCGCCGTGCCGAACGCTCAGCCTGAAAGCTCAGATGCGCCGCCAAAGCCGGCACGCCTGATGCATCTGCGCCAAACGCAACTGTCATGCCAAATCCCTGGTTGTGCTGATTTTCAAAGCACCAGCCGCCTGCCGCCAACCTTCCAGAGTCGCACGGTACGCTGTCGAAATGTTTTCTTTGCCACGCATTCTATGCCGCCAAACCCATATTAATCCGGGCGCCTCGACCGTCCCAACCGCGAACTGCCAGAAGAATGCCGCCATTCGCCGCCAAGCCGGCCGCACCTCGTTCAACGCCAGCCGAAGATTATAAGCGCGGTCTACCGTTGCGTCCTGATTCAGTTTCTGCCGCTGGTCGCTATCGTGGCGTTTGCCCAGGTAGTGATCGACCGTCACCTGCGGGTCATAAACCAGCCGCCAACCGGCGCGGCGCACCGCCAGGCATATCATCATGTCGTTATGGACCTGCGCGCCCGCACCTCTCAGGCGCGTATCGAAACCAATGTTTCGGATGGCGTCGAGCCGAAAGGAACAGTTGGCACCCTTCAAAATATCGACATCGCGTGCCGGGCCCACTCCACGGTGATGCTTTCCCACGACACGGCCAAACCAGAGAATGCAGCCGACCACCGCAGAGTCGCCCAGCTCGATGACACCATCATTATAAATCCAGTCACGCCCGCCAACGCCGCCTATTTTCGGATCCGACGCGAAATGGCCCGCGATCCGGCGGAGCCACTCCGGCCGGGGGGCGGCGTCGTCATCGGTGATCGCCACAACGTCACCATTACAGCGCTGGAGACCCGCGTTCAGCGCCCTTACCTGACCCGGTTCGTTAACTTCAACAGCTTCCACCGGCAACCGCATGCCCCAACGGGTTATGACGTCGAAAGTATCGTCATCGCCCCTTCGTGCAACCACTAGAATCTGGTCGGCTGGCCGGCTTTGATTTGCCAGCGCCTGCAGACAGCGATCCAGATCCGAAGGACGCCGATAGGACGGAACAAGAGCAGAAACCCGCATATCTCTCCTTAGTGGACGGTAAAAGCAGAGGTCAACCGACGCATTCCAGCGTCGGGCGACCTTAAGAACAAGATGGCAATCGCGACTCTTCCCGCTCGACCGCAAGCCGGCGCAGCCTCGCTTTTTCTTTCAATGCGCCTTGAATGGCGGCCACCATATCTGGAATACAATGTTTCAAATCAAACCAAAAGCCGGCTTTTACGGCAACCAGCGCGCGGTGTGTCGGCGCGAGGACCAAGTATGCCGACAGAGCGACATAGCTTTTCCTCCACAGCATATGCCGCTTGACGCTGGTATAAAATCGCGCGCGTTCGGTTCGCAGAAACCGCGCCCTTAATCCTGTCCGTGTTTTTTGCGGCGGGATATGGGCGTTTTGCAGCATTGGCTCAAATTGAATGCGATAGCCGGCAAACAACAGATGAGAACAAAGATCCATATCCTCATAGCCGAAACCGATCGCCTCGTCGAAGCACGCAACATCAAACGCCCGGCGGGGAAAGACATTGCAATTCAAATTGATGGTTTCAAACTCGCCCTTTGGTGGCTTTCGGAAATGCCCCAGAAACGTTGGATTTTGCGGCATGAATCGATGATTGTCTTCAAGTACGAAACCCGTGAGGATTACGTTGTCTGCGTGACCCGCAATAATTTTTTTCGATTCCTCAACAAAACTTTCGGACAACACCGCATCGTCGTCCACGAGACTGACATGGGTGGTGGTCGCCTGCCGGACGACCCGATTACGATTGGCGCAAATTCCTCTCCGCGGCCCCTCAAGGTAGGTGACACCGGCATATTCCCGGCACACGGCAGCCACTTCGTCGCCGCCTGCACTATCGTCTGAAACCAATATGGTATCGGGTTGCCGGCTGCCATTGATGATCGAGTCCAGGCAGCGCCGCAAGACTTCCGCGCGATCCATCGCACAGATGCATATCGCCAGCGAAGGCTCGGCGTTGGGGAAAGCCATTATTCCTTTTTCCCGTAATGAGTGAAGCGGCCAAATAAAGCAAGATGCGCAGCCGGACCCTGAATTGCCACGTGCCTAGCGCCCAAAGAAGTGCTGGTTTGTTGCATCAGCAGTCTCACAAGCGTTGGCAATGAACCAGTTCAAGATGAAATTCCAGTTAACATCGGGTTAAGTATGCTGCTTAACCGCCCCGCCGCGCCGAGCTGCGCCAGGCCGGGCACGATATGCCGTTCGATTTGCTTGGATTTATGTATATCGGTACCCCAAATTGCAATTTTGTTTTTATCTAACAACGAAACTGCAAACCTTTTCACGTCTTCTCCATGCTGGCCGGCAAGCGAGCCAATGTCTCCTTGCAATACCGCTCCATAGCGTTCGAATTGTTCCAACCAGACCTCGGGAGCACGCGCTACAAAGCGGTATCGTTCCACATGCGCAATTATTGGCCGGTATCCACGGTTAACGAGCGCCGCCAAACAGGCGGTGGCGAAAGGCGATTCCTGTAAATATGGAAACTCCAGCAAGACCCAGCGCTCGTCTGCAACGGGTGTGAATAGAAGATCGCCTTGTTCAATCAACTTGAGGAAATGATCATCGGCAAAATATTCGCCCGCCAGAAATAACGGAAACTCAATACCGTCATTCCTCAACGCGGCAAGGAATTCATCGAATGCGACGCGAAGCTGTGCTGCCTGATTGTCGAATACGCCACGGTAAAGATGCGGTGTGATAACGGCGCCGGTAAAACCGAGCGACTTCAGGCCGGCAATTGATCGTTTTGAATCCGCAAAACTATCCATTCCATCGTCAACGCCGGGCATCAGATGGCTATGAAAGTCCAATCCTAGAATTTCCGCCCGGCCTTCCGCAGGCGCGTTGGCTTTGGTGTCCGCGCGCCGCCGGAAAGGGAGTTTAATCAGGTCAACCTCTGGATTATTTTACGTATGGCCAGCCAATATCTGCCAAACGTCGTCGTCGGTTCGGGCAACTCGCCGCCATAGCCATATCCATAACCGTACCCGTAGCCGTACCCATAGACGCTACCGACGACGCCATTGATAATAATGCCGTGGCGGCGGTCGAGCGTGGCAATCGTCTCGTTATGCAGCATGAATGCCCGGCGCGCTGTGTGGTGGATATGCACAACCGACAGGATGAGATCCGCATTTTGCCCCAGCGGCATCGTGTCGGAAACCGCGGGTAGCGGCGGACAGTCAACCACTATGAAGTCAAATTCTGTGCGCAGCGTGTTGAAAATCTCGACCAGCATCGGCTCGTTCAATAGTTCTGATGGGTTCGGTGGAAATGTACCGGTGGGCAAAACCACGAAACGCTGACCTTCGACCGGCTGTAGCCGCGACCTGTCCGCGGTCACCAGCCACTCGGTCAACCCGGGCGCCTGGTTCAGCTTAAGCACCTCATGCACGCGCCCACGGTGCAAATCGCCATCGACGAGAACGACACGCTTTCCGTCATCGGCAAGAATTTTCGCGAGATTGGTAGAGACCGTCGTTTTACCATCGGCGCTGGATGCTGAAGTAACCAAGATGATTTTAGACTGCCGCCCGGATGCAGATTGGTAGAGGTTGCTTCGCAGCAGACGAAACGCTTCGGAGAACGGACTTTGCGGCCGATCGGACAAAATACCGCGAAAAACTTCCGATCGAGACAAGCGGGGGACCATGCCGTAAACGGGCAGCGGCACGGCGCGGCGAATATCATCATCGCTTTGAAAGCTGCCGGAAATTGCACGCTGCGCTAGCACCAGTGCCAGGCCGGAGAAGAGGCCCAGAAGCAGTCCCGCGAAAACCGTGAACGCCGCTTTGGGTTTCGTCGCACCCAATGGCAGTTCCGACGGGCTGATGATCCTCGTTTCCACGATCGTCGCAGCTTTGGAAACCTCTGCTTCTTCCTCTTTTTCCATCAGCAAAACATAAAGCTGACCGAACACCTGACTGGATTGCGTGAGGGTGAGCACCTGCAGACTTTCGGCCGGCATGGTTTTTATTTTCGCCTTATACTCAGAAATCATGGACTGAATATTTGCCAATTGCCTTCCGGCATAAGCCTCATCATTTGCGATGATTGTGCGTATGGATGCCTGGATTTTCTCGATCGTGGCTACCTGGGCCTGAATTTCGGGCGCGTTGCCGGTAAATTGAACGCGGTCCGCCTGGAGAGTCGCCTCGTCGGACACCAGCGTCGTTCCCAAGGTTGCGAGTGTCGCGTCGCCAGACTGACTTATCAGATACGGGTTAAGCCCGGCATTGCCTTGCTCAATAGATTTTCCAAGCTGCTGCAGCGCTTCTTGCTGTAGTTGAATTGTGCTTTGCTGAACTTCATAACTGGAAAGCTGTGAAATCACCGCCTGGCCGTTACTCGCTACATCGATAATCCCTGTTTTTGCCTGATAAGCGGCCAGATCCTTATTCGCCGCAGCAAGCGAACCACTGATTTTATCCAATTGGTTGGAAACAAAACTCTCAGTGGCTGAGGCGGATTCAGTCTTCCATGCAAGCTGAGTTGCAATGTAGTCATTCATCAACTGGTTTACGAATTGCTGTCCTTTGAAGGGATCGGCCCAGGTAAACTGAATCGTCGCGATGTTGGTTTCCGCACTTACCGTCTTGCCGGCCGCAACCACCAAAGGTCCACCTGGAAAATAGGCGGCAAGCGACTTCGCCGGGGCAATGCCCAAGCGATACCTGCTGCCGACTGCGGGCACCGCCCCATCTACTGCCGATTTGATGACGAAGGCGATGCCTCCGCCGGAGGCCGGTTGATCCAAATGACCCTTAAGCACAGTGTAAGAGCCTGAGAACCATCCGCCAGGTACCTGCAAATGATAATTGCCATTTTCGTCAAAGATGAGATCGTAACCGATCCCTGCAATACCAGGGTCGGCGATCGTCGCGTCCAGAACCTGCAAATCGCCTGGCTGCGGCGCGAAAGCGTCGATCGACTCGCCATAGAGATATCGCCACCGCCAGAAACGTAATGGTGAGCGGCCTTCGGGAACGATCGAAGCGTTCAAGCCGGTTTCCAAAATCGCCTGCTGTAAAAGCGATGTCGATTGAATCAACGCCACCTGCGTATCAACGTCACTAACGCTCTGGAAATCAGTCAGAAAGTTAGTCCCCGAGGCCAGCGCTCCGGCAGCATCCTGGCCACCGGTATCGCCAAGATAGACGGCTCCACTTAACGTAAACATCGGCCTGGCAGATAGAACGACCAAAATAGCGATGGTCGTTATGATAACCGTCACGACCGCAATTTTGCGCCATTGCCGTCCTAGCGTGCGCCCAATGTCGCCAATGTCAATCTCGTCGTTATCCATGGCGGATTGCGGCTGTAATCCAAGAGACGGCAAATCTGCACTCCCGATTCTAAAATTGCGTTTTCTAAATAGGCTATCGTTCTAATTGTTACGCAGGTATCTGACTTGAACGAAAGGACTGAGCACTCCAGAGATGACCTGCAATGACGGCAGTATCTGCAGCAGAACCTGATTCCAACTCGCCACCGCGGTCGGCGGCACGAACACGATATCTCCAGGCTCCAGCGCGAAGGGCGCCGCCTGACCTTCCATAATCAGCGTCGCGTTCACGATCATGAACTGAGCGCTCTGGCCGCGGGCGCGAATGATGTGAATCCGCGACATCTGAGCATTGGTGAAGTTGGTAAGATCGAGGTCGGCGCTGGCCAGAGCCTGCAGTAAGGACAATCCGCCCGAAACAAAATTCACCGGCCCAGGCTTTCCAACCGCGCCGAAGATATAGGCATTTTCACTCAGTGACGATGGAATAACGATGGCATCGCCCGAGGCAAGCGGGATGTTCTGTGTCAGATCGCCATTGACGAGCAGCGAATATAGATCGACGGGGAGCTTGACGTTACCTTGAGCAACATAGGCCTCATACAAATCGGCCTGCGCTTGATTAACAGTGCCGCCGAGCGCCAGCGCCTCCAGAAGCGTCAGCGGATGAACCGGATATTTTATGCCAGGCGCCTGAAATTCGCCGAGTAGGTAGTAACGAAGACTCTGCGGGGCCGTTAGCTGAATGCTAACCTTGGGGTTGGTCACATAGGTTGCGTAATCATTCATCAACAAAGTTTGTGCTTGGGGCAGGGTCAGGCCGCCCAAATGTACGGTGCCGATAAGCGGCAGCCCGACACTGCCATCACTGGTGATAAGCGCGCCGCCGCTAGTTTGATTTGGACTCGGCACATCGAGCTCAGGGTGCAGGTAAACATAAACCGAGATTACGTCATCCGGCCCCAATATATAGGCCCTGTTCGGAGAGGTATCCGAGACCTGCCGCAGCTCATCCGGCGTCAGCGTTTCGGTTTGCGATGATAATATCGCGCTTTGAGGAAGCGAGCGGATAACATTGGGTTGATCTTTGGGGACCGGGTCGCAGCCAGCAAGTAGCGCACAGCCAAATAGAGCGAGCGCAGTGTTGAGGGCAAACCTATGGCCACACCAGCGCGAAAGGTGCGGGATAAAAGTCGTTATATTTTTATGCCTCAACCTAGTGCTGCCCCATACTGTCCATGCTGTACGTATATTGGTTTTATCTTCGACGCTAGAAAATTATCTGGCATTCATCTTGTTTTATATAGTTATTTTAACTTTGTAATAATAAAAATTTACTGTCAGATTACTGATTCAATTAAGGTTTTTCTGTATACGTGGCAGTTCAGTCACAGGGGCAGCCGATCCGAGCGAGTCTTGAAGATGCAATTGGACTCCATAAAGCGCAGCCGAATTCAAAATGCATTTTTCCCGAAAAAGCCCTTGAACACTGTCCGCGCCAAAATAACCATATCCAGCATCGGCGACCAATTTTCGATATAATATATATCGTGCTCAACCCGCCGTTCAATCTGTTCCATCGTTTCGGTGGGGCCCCGCCAGCCATTGACCTGCGCCCAGCCGGTAATCCCAGGCTTCACCCTATGCCGGCTGGCATATTCGTTAACGGCTTCGAAGAACGACCGGCCTTCAACCAACTGGCCAAGCATATGCGGCCGGGGCCCGACCAAAGACATATCGCCTCTTAGCACGTTGATCAGCTGGGGCAGTTCATCCAGACTGGTCTTGCGGAGCAGTCCGCCGAATTTGAAGATCCGATTATCGCTCCGCCGGGTCGGCGTGTAGCTTCCGCAAAACTCATAATCCATCGTGCGGAACTTGATGATATTGAACTCGCGACCTTTGTAGCCAACCCGCTTCTGGCGAAACAATACCGGCCCCGGGCTCGTCATCGAAATGCCGGCGGCACAAAACAACAATACCGGCGAGACCAGTAGCAACCCAACCAGCGCACCCAGACGGTCAAGCAGCCCTTTCATCACCCAGGCAAACTCTGAAATTGGACGATCCGCTATCGTAATAAGCTGTACGCCCGGCAAATCCGTACGCTCCAATTGCATCGGACTGAAACGTTGAATGCCGATCGCGCCGGGAAGTATCCGAATATTTAACGGCAACTGCCTTAAATGCTTGATGATTGCAGTGATCCTGTCGGTTGCGGTAATCGGCAGGGTCACAACCACCAGATCAACCGTATGATGCGAGGCATAGGCAAGCAGGTCGCCGACCCCGCCGCGCGTGAGCTCGCCCGTTTTATGGGCAGTCGTTGCCCGGCCGTTATCCGGCGTACGGTCGTCGAAGACACCCGCAATCCGAATTCCGAACCGGTTGGTCTTGAAGCGCTCGATCAAATGGCCCGTCAGCTCATTGTCGCCGACAATAACAACATTCTGGGTGATGTAACCGCGCGCGATCCAACGGCGGAGCATCGCCGCCACTACCGAGCGCCCTACTGCCGTCGCCACAATCACGCCGCCGTAAAAAGCCACAAACCATACCCTGGAAAAAAGTGCCTGCTGATGGGTCAGCGCCGCAATCGCCGCGAGCGCCATGAATACCAGCGAGACGCGCAAGATAATGGACTTGACGGCCTTGGTCTCGTTGAGCAGCGCATTGATATGGTAAAGATGCCCCTGGGCGAAATAGAAGTGGCAAATGATCGCGATCACCGCCGCCCCGGACATGTAATGCAGCGTGTCGCCGGCGCGTCCGACCGTTATCGGGTACACCAATCCGGCCACCAGCATAATCAACCCAAAGTCGAGCAGCTGGGTTGCGAAGATCAAATGCCAGCGGTTGACAACCCGGAAAAATAAATCGCCAAGGGCCGCCTTCGGGCGACCGGCGGGAGAGCCTTGGCTTTCTGATGCCTGCGCGAAGTCCACTGCAGAATGCTCCTCTTGCCACGAAAGCCAACACGCATCCGCGCAATTGCGCCCGATCGGCCAAACTCTATTGCAACCGATATGCTATTGCAATCTTAATTTTATTGCAGCGCAGCAATCAAGTAAGCCATTGTTAATGTTTTATCGACGTCAATCAAACCGGTAATTGCCGACCCCCAAATTTACTCGTTTTTGGCTTAAGCCTAAGGCAAGCTAAACAATCCCAGATTGAAGGTCGCTAACATATGGTCATAATGGCTTGCGAGCTGCTGCCCGGGTTAACCCGGGTTTTTTGAGCCTGAGCAAGGCTTTTAGCTCAAATAGGGCGCTCAAACGCCGTATCGCCGCTCGCGCCGTTGAAAGGAGCGGATGGCCCGCAAATAGTCAATCCGCCGGAACGCCGGCCAATTAACGTCACAGAAATGCAACTCGCTGTGAACACTCTGCCACAACATAAAACCGGAAAGCCGGGTTTCGCCGCTGGTACGGATGATCAAATCCGGATCGGGCATCGCCGCCAAATAGAGATGCTGACGGATCGCCTCCGGGCTCACGGCCGCGGCAGCCTCGGCAATTGAAAATCCGTGCGCGGCATAGTCCGAGATCAGCGATCTGACCGCATCGGCAATTTCCTCCCGGCCGCCGTAGCCCACCGCCAGGGTCACGGTAATGACGTCGTTTTCGCGGGTGGCGGCCGCTGCCGCATCGATCGAGGCAAGGAGCGCCGGCGGCAGAATATCCCGCCTGCCGATCGCCGCCACCCGCACCCCGCGCCTGCGAATATACGGGTCAGCCGCGAGCTCCCGCATTTTTGCTTCCAATGCGCCCAGAATACCGCCGATCTCCGCCTCCGGCCGCCCAAGGTTATCGGGTGAAAACACCCATAATGTCAGCATCGGAATTTTCAGCTCGGTGCTCCAGGCCAGAATATCGTCGAGCTTGCCGGCGCCCAGCCGATAAATGCTCTCGGGATCAACAACGCCGGTGGCGCGGCCATGACGCCGGTTGCCATCCAGGATGATCCCGACATGGTGCGGCATCGGCCGAGCCGCCACCATCCGGAGCAGCCGTCGCTCATAAATCCGGTAAACCAGGCGCTTGATCAGGCCACGCAGCTTTTCCATCATCGGCCGTGGCGCGGGCGCTGGGCATATACCGCCAAAAGGGTGGGATGCGTTGTCACGAGTCCGCTCTAGAGCATGCTTGCCTAGCGTCAACCGCGCGCTAACATTCAAGCGGCGCGTTCATATTTGCGTCGGCGCGCGCGCATCCGAGGGCGCCAATTCCATAATGGCTTGCGGCAGCACCCAAGCCGGTGGTCCCTCGGCGCGTACCCTGCCGTCTTCGATCCAGACGACATGCTGCACATCCTGCACCGTCTCCAGCCTGTGGGTGATAATCAGGGTTGTCCTTGACGCCAGCCGCGAGTCGATTTCGTGCTTCACGCGGTCTTCCAGCCCGCGATCCAGCGCGCTCATCGCCTCGTCCAGGATCAGCAGATTGGAATCCCTCAAAATCGCCCTCGCCAGCCCGATGCGTTGGCGCTGGCCGCCGGAAAAATGCAGTCCCTCCGGGCCAATCCAGGTCTCATAGCCTTTCGGTAAGCTTTCGACGAACGGCGCCACCCCGGCAATCTTTGCTGCCGCGATGGCCGTGCTCTCTTCGCAGCACGGATCGGCCATCCGAATATTCTCCATCACCGTGCCCCCGACCAGTTCAGTATCCTGTCCGGCCAGCCCGAGCTGGCGGACCCAATCCGCTCGGCGGATATCGCTCAACCGCACGCCATCCACGGAAATTTCGCCGCCAACAGGCTCATAAAGACGCAACAGCAAGTTGACGATCGTCGTTTTACCGGCGCCGCTGGCGCCGATCAGCGCAGTTGTTACACCCGCCGGTATGTCGAACGAGAGATCGCTGAGCACATTGCTGTTGGCTTTATCATAGCGAAACTCGACATTGCGGAATGAGATGCCGCTATTGATCCGCGAGAACGCGATAGTGCCATCCGGCGGATACTCCTTGTCATCGGTCTCCAGCATCATTCTAACCGAATGCAGCTGTGGCTCATTTTGGGCAAAACGCATCAGATTATCTTCGAGCTCGCGGGTATGCGGCTGCAACCGGTAGAGCAGCGCCACCGCGCCCAGCGTCAGCGTGAAACTGGTATGCCACCAGTTTGAGCCGGCGATGATCACGCAAAGAATGCCGAGATAGCCCACCTCCGTTAACGGGCCGATCCACGCCGAAAGCCGCGCCAGGGCATTGGTAACCTCGCGCGCTTCAAGGGACGTCTCGCTGAAGGCGACCTGGCGTCCTTCCTCCTGCCCATAGGCCCGGATGGTCCGCATGCCCTGAATCGTCATCAGCATCTGGGCGCCAAGATACTCATGGGTCGCCTTGACCTTGGTGCCAAGCGCGCGGGCCCGGCCGGTAAACAGCCGCGTCGCCATCGAAATCAGCGCGGAGCCGGCGAAAGCCACCAGCATGATCTTCCAGGAAAGCAAGGTTAAAAACAGCGTGAATACCGCGATCGAGCAGGCATTGATGACCAACCGCGTAAAGCTGGTATAGGCCGCCGAAATCTCCCAGGATTCGCTCGCAAGAACTTCGATCAAATTCGCCTGGGTGTGGTTCTGAATAAAGCTGTAGCCGACCTTCAAATATTGTTCGTGAACGAGATTGCGCGTGCGCTCGCTGATTTCGGCGGCGATGTTGGTGCTGATGCGGTTGTAGAGCATCGTCAGAGCACCACGGGCAACGATCATGG
Organism: Rhodovastum atsumiense; assembly: GCA_026225115.1. GTDB lineage: Bacteria > Pseudomonadota > Alphaproteobacteria > Acetobacterales > Acetobacteraceae > Acidocella > Acidocella atsumiense_A. The sequence goes on along the minus strand of JAMFSE010000114.1, from coordinate 5,898 downwards.
CAAGAATGAGCCAGGCCAAATTGCCGGTGCTGCCGAAGATATGCGCCGCCCGGCCGACGACCATACCCATCAGTCCGCCGTTATCTGCGCTGTGCCCGGTCGCCGCATACAAAAACAGCACGATCAGCGTGATGCCGATGGTCTCCGCGAACGAGGATGCCAGCCCCAGAGCAATCAATACCGGCGTCGCCCATGCCGGTTTTCCGACGCGTTGCAACAGCCGATTCAAATCCCGGAACGCGGCGCGGCGCACGCCGAGGGGGCGCGGCCGCACGCCTTTTGTTCCGGGCTCGGGAGGGTTTTGCGTCATTGTCTAATCCGTCGCTGCCATCAGACGGATTTCCCCGACGGGAAAGCGTTCCTCGCGCGCCAGCGGGGCTACCAGCTCGCCATGGCGTTTCAGCATCCGCCGGTGTTTCCTCGACCGCAGAATCGTCATGATCAGGCGGGGCAGATAAGAGGTCGTTACATGCAGCGCAATTCTCGGATGATGGCGCAGCAGCAAAGCCAGAATTTCAAGCGATAGCCGCCAGCGGCGTCCGTAAACCGCGCTGCCGAGCAACCATTCCGCATATCCCTGCACGCCACTGAGAATAATGCCGCGCTTTTCCGGCAACCGCGCGATCATTTTATCGGCGGAGAGCATCCAGGAGCGCAGCATTTTCTTCACCGAGCTGGACACGCTACCCGGCATTTCACGGTAACCGGTCAGGAAATCCGGGACCACCGCAAAATGGCAAATCTCCGCTGCCCGGCAGCAAAAAAGATAATCATCGCAGCCTTGCGCGCCGGCGTCGCGCAGCGAAGTGTCGAAGCCCTCGCATTGCGCGATGATCTCGCGGCGCACCAGCATCGAGCTGCCATTGCCGACAAAATTATCGGCGAGGATCTGGTCCAGTACATCGCCGGAATAAGGCTCGGGCAACCATTTACCCGCCATCATGCTGTTGGCGTCGATGCGAATGAAATAGCAGTACACGAAGCCGACCTGCGGGCCACCCTCAGTCAGCGCCTGCAATTGCCGTGCAATTTTTTCCGGCGCCCATAAATCATCGGAATCGATCAGCGCAACGATATCGGCGCTTGCCGCCTGCCAGCCGGTATTGCGGGCAGCCGCTACCCCGCCGTTGGCCTGCCGGATCACGCGCACGCGCTTATCGGCATCGGCATGGCGTTGCGCCACCACTGCGGTATCGTCCGTGGACCCATCATCCACCACGATAATTTCCAGCGCCTCATGGGTCTGGCTGCGGACGCTGCGCAACGTCTCGTCCAGCGTTTTGCCGGCGTTGTAGGACGGCACCACCACGCTGACGAGCTGTTCGCTCACAACGTGGCTTCCATCTGGCTGATGAATGCTTCGAGCGGCCGGTCGCCCCTGACTTCGAGGCGCGGCAGCGCCAAGCGATTCATATCCAGGCGCGCCGCGCCACCGCCGGTATTAAATCCGATCCGGTAGCCGCATTGCGTCGCCGCCCAAGGCAGCCGGCTATCCTGAATCCAATAGGGCGCCGCGAAACTGACCGGCGGCCGCCCCAGCCATTGCGCCAGCATCGCCCGGGAGCCGGCAAGCTCCTTCAACAGCGCCTCCGCGCCCAGGCCGTCCAACGGTGCATGGGTCGCCATATGGCTACCGAACAATGCGCCCTCGGCGGCCAGACGGGCGATGGTCGCGCCGTCCATCATGCGCCCCGGCTCCGCCTTGGCCGCGTCCCAAATCGCGGTCTTGCCAACCCGGTCGGTCACCACGAACACTTCTGCCGTAAAATCATGCGCCAGCAGAATCGGCCAGGCGTTATCGGCGAAATCCTGAAAACCGTCATCGAAGCTGATCATCACCGGGCGGCCGGTAAATGGCTGCTTTTCGTCGATCTTCCTCAATATCTGCTCGGCACCGACGCCATGAAACCCGTTGGCACGCAGCCAGCGTATTTGCGCCTTGAATTGTTCGCGACTGACGCGGTAGCGCGCCAGCGCCGCCGGGCCCTCATCGGAAACGCGGTGATACATCAAAACCGGCACTTGAAAGCGCTGTTCGTGCGCTACCTGGCTGCGCAGTGCCTTGGCGCCGCCCCAGATGACCGACCGCGCGACGCTGCGTTCCAGCTGCTCAACGACAGGCGCGGTTTCAATCAACGGGGCCGCCACCTTCATATCCGCGTCAAAGCGCCGAAACCGCGCAATCTGATACAGATCCGTATCGAGCGAGTGTTCCAGCACCAGACCCGGCACTTCGGAAAAAATGCGATGAATGACGTCCACACCACAAATTATGCCCCAGTCGAAGCCGGTGCGGGACATGTCATCCTCCACGGCATGGGCATGCGCCGTTATGAGATAGCCGCCAGGACGCAAGGCTGCCGCAATCGCCTGCGCAACCTTGCGCAGCTCGGACTCATCGGCAAGATAGTACAGGGTCTCCGAACACAGGATCAAATCCATATCGCCGGGGATCGGCCCCGCCGAATAATCCAGTATCTGGTAGTCGATATTATCGAACTCGGCGCAGCGCTTCTGGGTCCTGCTCAGGGCCCTGCTTGCGATGTCGGTTGCCAGCAGATGCTCGACCAGCGGCGCCAATTGCACGGTGAAATGGCCTTCCGCGCAGGCCAGCTCCAACGCCCGGCCGATCTTACCCGGCGGCAACATGGCAAGCTGGCGTTCATATTTCTCCTGCTCATAGGCCGAGCCGTAATTCCAGGGGTCCTCAACCTCGAACAGGCTTTCGAAGCTCGCCTGCAGGTCTGCCGGGTCCACTCTTTGTTCCAGGATCGGCTTGACCGGTTGGACCGGTGCGGCCGCGGCGTGCGCCAGCGCGTATTCATCAGCCCAGGCCTTGATCTCGTTCAACCGGGCCGCATGGGTGCCCGGCGGATCGGCAATGGCAGCCAGTTCATCCATCGTCGATCTTTTCAGCTGGGTCCACGCCGAACGGAGTTTCGAGCGCCGCCGGAGCAAGCCCGGCTGGCGCAGCAGCAGTGCGGCGGCGCGGCGCCCCAGGCGCCGATCCGCATTTGGGCCAACCCGCCGCCAGGCCCGGTAACCGATCTTGCCGACGTTGGTGAAGTTGGTGCTGACCTGCAGCCATTCGCGCCTGGTAAATGTTCCGAGTACCGCAACGCTGATATGGCTGAGCAGCTTCTGCCCTTCCGTCAGCGCGACGTGGAACCGATCGACGCCTGGCTCCGGCACCGTCATCGGTGGATTGGTAATGTCCACACGCACATTTTGGGTCAGGCCGAGCCGGCGGGGCGCGTTTGTCGAGTCCGCGTATAATATCATCTCTTCGAGATAATATTGTATTGCTCGCGCCACACTGGGATCGCTCCAGATCTCACCCAGCCAGTGCAACAGCTCGATTGCCCTTGGGCCATACTCCGGCCAACGCTCCGCCAACTGCGCCGGCACCAGACACGTCCCGACAATCAAGCCTTCGAAAAAAACATTGGCGATCCATTGTGCCTCGAGCTTCGCATCGCCCCATGGCCGTAGCATGTCTTCGCCGAGCTTGCCGGAATTGCCGCCGCCGCAAGCCATGCCGGCGACCCAGATCGCATTATAAGCACAAGCCCTGTCAATTGGTCCAAGTCCATCGTCGGGCGGGGAAGTGCGGGCATCCGGCATTCCGGCCAGACGCTCGTCGCCATAAAATGCGCGGTTAACGATAATGCGGCTATGGAACAGAAACCATTCCGCCTTGTTGCTTAGCGAACTGCCCGCGGTCCGGTAATAGGCGAGACCCTCATCCACCAAAACCCATTGAACGGGAAAACGGGAGACACGCTGCCACAAGTCCCAATCCTCGCAATTGCCGAGCGCGGTATCGAAGGCGCCGACCCGCACAATCAACGCACGCTCCGCCAGCACGGCATGGATCGCAATCGGGCAGCCGCGTGCAAAAGCACCGAAGGCGTCAGCGCTCAGATCCGGGATCGGATATGGCTCAGTCAGCAGCCCGCCTGCCATTACCCTGCGACAGGCGCTATAGGCGATGGCCGCGCCTGGAAGGGCGCGCAAAGCGCTTAGCATTTTTTCGTAAAAACTCGGGTCGTTCCAATCATCGGCGTCAAGGAAGTGCAAATATTTCCCGCGTGCCGCCGCAATTCCCAGATTGCGCGCGCTTCCCGCCCCCTCGCCCCGACCGGCAAGGGCAGAAAAGCGCTTATCGCGGGCGGCGTAGGATTCGATGACCGCTGCCGTCGCATCGGTCGAACCGTCATCGACGATAATCACTTCCCAGTCGCCCACAGTCTGCGCCGACACACTGTCCAGGGTTTGGGACAGTGTCGCTGCCGCATTGCGCGCTGGGATAATGACCGAAATCAAGGGTAGCGTTTCCATTATGGGCGCAGGCTCGTCGCAGTTTTCAGCATGAGGATTAAGGTGGTTCCTTTTGAGCACATGGGAAGTGTTTGCCGCCTTAATCGATACATATCATTCTCTACCCGTTGCCGATGCGCTGGCGCATGCTGGCGCGCATGTTCGTTACACTGAATATCCAATCGGTCACAGAACGGCCAGCCGCAAAGCAAAAGGCCAATACCCTGTTCAGATAGCTTTCGGTATATTTGAAAATCAGCGCATGCAACGGCGGGTTGAGGAATAGAATTGCCGCCAGCACCAACAGGTTTCCTTTGGCCGGCAGGAATTGCCACAGCAATGGCAGGATGGACGCAATCAGCCAGCCATGCAGCAGCAGGAACTGCAAAGAAGCACGGCCGAAATATTGCCCTATCTTGTGCGCCGCTGGCGGCAGCGACTGTGCGATCCATAGCAAGCCCACGAAAACGCAACATTGCTCGATAATGAACGCGGGCAGAAAGCCATATTCGCCGACCATCGGCTGGGCAACAAAATTGATCTGGCAAGTGAGGCAGGGCGCGGAATGCCACATCCCCGGCCCGTCGAGCCAGGTCAAAACCAATCCTGCCGCCATCGCTGCGGGCCCGATACTGTGCGGCACCTGCCAATCCTTCGGGAACTTCATACCAATGACCAGAAACAGCGTTGCCGCCGGCCAGTTGCGCCATTCGTAAAGGTTATCCGGCAGGTGCAAATGCTTCGCCACCAGGATCAATCCGGCAATGACAAGCCAAGCCAGCGCAAAATAGATTTTGTGCTTCTCGAAAATCCAAACCAGGATGCGCCCCACCGCCAGCACCGTGAAAAACCAGCTGACATAGGTGCAGCCGCCGGTGCCATAAACCATCGGTTTTACCATTGCCTTGATAAAGCCAAGGCCGGTTCCGACGCTGTTGAAAAGCAGTTCGTTCGGGATAATGCCCACGCCGACCGAAACCCATGCCAGGAAAAGCAGCATCAGCGATTGCGGCAGCACCGCTCGGAAGGATTTTTTCCCAATCCCGCGCAGCGACATGCCGCTCAGGAAAAAATATATGGAGATCTGCGGCGCCAATAATTTGACGAGCGCGAAGGTGAGCGGCGCATGTTTCCAGTCACCGACTTGAAAGGAATAAGCATACAGGCTGTGAACAAAAAAAACCGCTAAAAGTAGGCAGCCGCGCGCCGTTTCGTTCCGGACATTAAAATTAATCAATGCGGGCGCATGCAATGGCGAAGGCGGCGAGCAATAATGCCCGCGGGCGCGTCACGCATAATGGATGCCCTGTCCCTCCGAGCCTGGTTCGCACTTAACCGGCCTATCTTATACAGGCGACTGCTGCAAGACCCGCGATTTGGGCGAGTGCCGGCCGCCTCGCTGCGAATAAAGTGAGCTTCGCCCTGTTATGCGTGCCGGGTACGAACCATCTTCTCCATACAATTTGGAGCGAACCAGCCATGAAACGCGCACTAGCCTTGATCCTGTCTTTGGGCCTGCCCAGTATCGCGATCGCAGCCACGCCAGCTACGCCAGAGCGCCTACGCGGCGTTATTGAA